>CAZBSC010000007.1:0-33262 GCA_964494845.1 uncultured Candidatus Saccharibacteria bacterium
AGGGGCAATGGAAACAGCCATTTCATCTCAATCAAGGGTATTAGCTGGGATCCACCTGGGTATAGATAAAAAAGAAGTTTTGTCGGACAACGGAAGTGAAGTGGTTGCTTATAAGGCTAGACGTCTTTTCTACTCTGCTGGCAGAAACGCGACAGGGCTAAAACTGTGGGTAGACGAATCTACGGGTGGTATGAATGTGTCAATTGACCATGCCTCTCAACTAGTGGGTGAATGGAACAAATTCTATCCTGACAAGCCGACTATTGTTCATGCCGAAGACGGAAATGTCCGAGCGATACTGAGTGCAATCGCCGAGAAGCCAAATGGCAAGGAGATCCCAATTCATATTGCGCATGTATCATCGCGAGAAGAGCTAGAGGCAGTCATAGAAGCCAAAGAAAATGGTATGCGGGTAACGTGTGAGGTTACTCCCCACCATCTATTTGCGACCGCAGCAGAAGTAGTGCAAATTAACGGTTTTGGTTGTGTGAAGCCAAGACTAAAGAAGGCTGAAGATGTGCAGTTTTTATGGGACAACATGGACCACATTGATGTCTTTGCTAGCGATTGCGCTCCGCATCGTCTGGAGGAAAAAGAAGCAGAGAACCCAGCGTTTGGTGTAACAAACCATACTGTGATGATGCCGTTGCTTTTAGGCGCAGTTTCCGAAGGCAGAATTAAAATGGACGATTTGTATCAAAAAATAGTAGTTACTCCGCGAGAAATATTTAATATATCGATGGAAGATGGAACGAGTGCAGCATTTGATATGAGCGATAACTTTGCTAGCATTGCTGATGCTGAACGTACGATTAGCCCACCGTACGGGCAAAATATGTTCGTACATCTGGAACAACTCGGCACTCTGTACCACCTTGCAGGCAGGGCCGTACATGCCGTCTCGGGTGAATCAGAATTTAGGAGTGGCCAAAACGGGACTGTAGCCAGAAACTACCATGTTAGCCTGCGTCATCTAGTAAAGTGCCCTAGGTAAAGCTGAGCATCATCACAGATATTCTGTGACGGGTTTTGCCGTTTTCCATAGTGTCTCAAAGATAGATCTTTGGGTCTCTACGAACTGCTGGCTTTCGACTTCGAAACCAACTATTTCGACGTTTTTTAGGTAAACCTGTGCGTATGTATTGTCGTATATTAGGGTGTCACCTTTTATTGGAATGCTTTTAATATCGAGGACTCTGATGTCTTCAATTCTTGTCCTCGAGATGGCTGAATCAGGATGGGTATACTTCCGAATCGAGTCTATCGCTGCCGGCGTGGCATTTATCAAAACGCGTTCTTCGATCTTTCTAATTCTTGATTCTTCTACGAATCTTTCGTAGAACCGCATACCTACATAACGACCTCTACCCCAGTCGCTATAAACATATACAGTGTTTTTGGCTTTTAGAGTATTCCAGTATAGCTGTCTAGCGCCGGATCGATTTTTGTAGTAGTGGACAGATGTGGTGCCCGGTGCAAGGGCTGGAGTGTTAATAGTTATTGACTCTTCCAGCGAATTTAGGTCTGATTTTAGCCTCTGCAAACGTAGCATTTTCTCGTCAAGTCCGTGGTGCATTACACCTATAGAGTAGGGACGAATTTTTTTGAAACTATCGTGAATTATCTCTTCTGCAATTCCTAGCTCAAATAGTCCTCTCAGGTTCTCGTATACAGAGCTCCTCGGTATAGAGGCCAACTTTACTATTTCCTGAATCCGCAGCTCCCTATGTTCTACCAATAGTAAGTAAATTGTTGTTTGGTTTTTTGAAAGACCAAATTTTCTCAGTTCAGCTTCAATAACTTTTATATCAGTCATTTTGTCCATTAACGACGGCCCATGTCGTCAAATTTACGAATTTACTAGTCAACCACATAATCGCAAGTATATCAGTCTTGTAAATAGGAGAAAAAAGGTTATGGCTAGCATACAGGATAGATACGAAACATTTGTTGGCGAACAACTTAAGTCCGGAGCCGAATTATCTCTAAGCATGTTAGGGGCAAGCGATATAGGACAAAGTATATTAGAGGCATACGCTTTTGGCTCAGAAGGAAGGATTGTAGACCCCAGGTTACAGACAAATTTCGGGGATATAGACCTAGAAAATCCGGTTATGTTTGGAGCTGGCTGGGACAAGAAGGGACGAGCAGTAAAGGGATTAAACGCTCTTGGCTTTTCTGGTGGCGATGTTGGGACGATTTTGGTTTTTGATCAGAAAGGCAACCCAAAACCTAGGCTATGGACTATTGACGATAATCATAGTGTTGGTTTGAACAGGCTGGGTTTTAATAGCCCAGGAATGGAAGTGGTAAGAAGTTATCTTGATAAAACAGGACCGGTAGACTTCCCAATAGGGGCAAATGTTGGCAAGAACAAGCTAATGCCGAATGAAATGGCCCCTTGGGCACATGCTGAGGTAATTAAGTATTTAGGAGGCCGGGTTAGCTATATAGTATTGGGGCTTTCATCACCAAACACACCAGACCTTCGTGCTCTTCAAGACAAAGGGCCACTTAGAGACAATATACAGGCTTCGTTCGAGGCTATGGGCGGGGTGTTACCGCTTTGGCTAAAGATTGACTCTGAAAGAAGTGAAGGTGAGTTGGATGACATAATGGAAGTGGCCATAGAAGAGGGAGTCACTGGTTTGGTTGCCTGCAACACGTACATGGGCTCTGATTTAAAGGGTAAATACGGTTTGAGGTGGCGAGAAGAAGCTGGAGGATTGAGCGGGGCGGACGATGAGTATCGAGCCAGAACCACGAGCGTTATTAGGAGAATCTACGAACAAGCCGGAGACGAACTTGACATTATTGGGGCGGGCGGAGTTAGTGATGCAATGACGGCGATTGATAAAATGCGCGCAGGAGCGTCAGCTGTACAAGTTGTAACGGCAATTCGTCCCAGCAAAGGCAAGGTAGCAGCGAATATCATTCGAGGTATGGTTGACTATATGGACGAAGAAGGCTGGGACAAGGTTACTGACTTAATCGGTGTCGACACAGACCGTGGATCGAAGGCGGCTTAGCGGAAGTTAGTGAAGTTGAGGGGGAAGTCGAAGTCTTGAGATTTTAGCAGTTGCATGGCTGCTTGCAGCTCGTCTTTCTTTTGGCTGGTTACGCGGACTTCTTCACCCTGAATTTGGGTTTTTACTTTTGGCAATTCATCTCTTATTAACTTTGTGATTTTTTTGGATTTTTCTTGGTCCAGACCACGTTGAAACGGAACTTCCCAGTGCATTTTCAGGTTAGTGGTTAATGGCTCGCGGGAAACATCAATAACTTTTTGGCTTTGGCCCCTAGAAGCTAGCTTTTTTCGAATAATATCAGCAATAGAATCTAGCTGAAACTGACTATCGCCCATAACCTTGAAACCTGTTTTATCGCCATTTAGCCACTCGACGGCGGCAGAAGTGCCTTTAAAATCATAACGGTTCGATAGTTCTCGTTGGGTTTGGTCAAAGACATTTATCATCTCTGCCTTGTCGAACTCACTAACTACATCAAAACTAAACTGTGCCATACCACAAGGGTACCACAGATGATATACTGTTTTTAAGCATGAGTTTTAAGCATAAAAAGATTGAGTCGACCGCAACTGCTTTGAGAAAGCAGATAGAAACAGCTGAAAACAAAGCTGCGGTTTTGCGTGCACCCGAGCTGAAAGCTCTTGCGGCTGAAATTCCTCTGTTAAAACCAGAGGAGCGCGCTAGCTACGGGAAAGAGCTGAACCAGCTAAAATCCGAGCTTGAAAAACTGGTTGCAGACGCAGCAGATGACAATGAAAAACTAGACCCAATTGATGTTACGGCACCATTTGATGCTAACGCCAAAAAACCATCATTATTGCCTGCCCAAAATGGCAGCAAGCACCCTTTGATGACAGAGCTAGAGAGTGTGATTGAAATTTTCGCACGCATGGGCTTTGTTCATATGGACGTAAGGCAACTTGACGACGAATACCACATGTTCGATAGTCTCAACTTTCCTAAAGGGCACCCAGCACGTGACGATTACGACACTTTCATAACCACAGATGGGCTTATTGCTCCAGCTCATGCAAGTGTTATGCAAAATCGTTTGCAGAAAAAGTATAAAAGTAACCTGGACCAGGGTAAACCAATTAGTGTTGTTTACACCGGCAGAACTTTTCGCAATGAGGACGTAGATGCGCGACACGAACATACGTTCTACCAGGTAGAAATTAGCTACATTGATAAAAATATTAATGCCGGAAACCTCGTCGCGACATTCAAGACATTTTTGGAAGAATACTATCAACAGAAAATCGAAGTCAGGACCCAGCCGTTCTACTTCCCGTTCACCGAGCCAAGCTTCGAGCTAGCTCTCAGTTGCCCATTTTGCAAGAAAAAAGGTTGCAATGTATGTAGCTATTCTGGTTGGATTGAGCTTTTGGGCATGGGTATGATAAACCCAAATGTCCTTAAAATGGGCGGTATAGATCCTAATATATACACTGGTTTTGCGGGCGGTATGGGCCTCGATAGATTAGTGATGATGAAACACGGCATAGAAGATGTCCGGCATTTTGAATCTGGCAAATTAGACTTCTTGAGGCAATTCTCATGACCGCTGAAGAAAACATGAAAAAAGCTATTCAATTAGCAAAAGAGTCCGAGCAACAAGGGGGCATACCTTCGGGTGCAATCATACTAAATCCGGACGGTCGGGTTGTCGGTTCGGGCATGGGTCTTGTCACGCCATTGCACGATGCGACTATGCACGGTGAGAGTATGGCAATACGTGATGCATGTAAGAATATGAATACTGCGGATCTGAACGGTTGCATAATGTTCGGGACCATTGAACCATGTGGTATGTGCCTAAGCGCAGCGCTTTGGGCCAATATAAGTGAAATTTATTTCGGTGCGTATGCCGACGACATCAAAGGAAACAATTACGAATACGCGGACTATAGCTCGAAAAAATTAGCAAAGAGATCACGATTATGGAATGGGTCTCATATAAGAATAACTGGCGGCATTTTAGGTGACGAGTGCAAGCAACTCCTGGCCGAGTATAAAGATTGGGCAAGAAAGAAATGAAATTTATTGACCTATCGGTACCGATTAATGAGGATACGCCAATCTATCCAGGTGACCCAAAAACTAGTATCAAGCCAGCTGGTGTTCTAGAGAAAGATGGCTTTTGTGATCATTACGTTTCGATGGGAACGCACGTTGGCACACATGTTGATGCGCCAATGCACATGATTGCGGGCGGTCAGTCGCTGGACCAAGTTCCAGTTGACCAGTTCATCGGGCGCGGTGTCTATGTTGAAGTAACAGATGGCAACTTTGACGCAGTAAGAGAGGCTGATATCCACGAAGGTGACATAGTACTGTTGAGCACTGGAATGGGCGCCAAATACCACGAGCCCGTATACTTTGATGATTACCCAGCAATGAGCGACGAAATCGCCAACTACCTAGTACAGAAAAAGATAAAAATGGTTGGCGTGGACACTTGTAGTGTTGATAATAAAGATGGTTTTCCGGTCCACAAGATTCTACTAGGCGGCAATGTGTTAATTATCGAGAATCTTACAAATCTAGGACAACTGGCGGGCAAAACCTTTAGAATATTCGCGTTGCCAATCAATCTACAAATTGACGGCGCCCCAGCCAGAGTAATAGCGGAGATAGAAACATGAAAAACGCAATATTAGTACCAGGCACACCTAGTAAGGATGAGCACTACGACCCGAAAAGACCGCCTAACAGTGAAGATAACTGGTTTTCTTGGCTTCGGCGACAACTGATTCTTAAAGATATTCTTGCGGTTTCTATAGAATTTCCGTATCCATTTAGGCCTAGATACGATGTTTGGAAAAAGGAATTCGAAAGGTTTGATCTTTCACCGGAAACAATTTTAGTTGGACATAGTTGCGGCGGCGGATTTCTGATTCGTTATTTAAGCGAACATGAAGATCTGAAAGTTGGAAAGACAATAATTGTTGCTCCCTGGACAAACCCAGATAACGACCCAGACTATGACACAGCAGATTTTTTTGAGTTCGAGATTGATCCGGAATTTCCAAATAGGACGCAGGGCGTAACGGTGTTTATTTCCAGTGATGATTCTAGTGACGTAAATAAGACGGTTGAGATTCTAAAAAAGAACGTAAAAAGCATTAAGTACAAAGAATATACGAATAAGGGACATTTTTGCAAAGAAGACCTCGGAGGAGTGGATTTCCCTGAGCTTTTAGAGGAGTTAGAGATATGAAAAACGCAATTATCCTGCACGGCAAACCCAGCAAAGACCACTTTTATGATGTTAACTTTCCTTCGTTTAGTAACTATTACTGGTTACCGTGGCTTCAGAAACAGTTAGTTGTACGCGAAATTCCGACGCAAACGCCTGAGGTTCCTAATGGCTGGGTTGCCGACTACACTACATGGCAAAAAGAGTTCGAGCGTTATGACATAGGTCCCGAGACAATATTGGTCGGCCATAGTTGTGGCGGCGGTTTTTTAGTACGCTGGTTAAGCGAACACAAAGACATTTCAGTAGGTAAAGTCGTTTTGGTAGCGCCCTGGATTGATCCAGCCAAGGAATTCGATACCGGTGATTTTTTCGACTTTACCATTGATTCTGATTTAGCTAAGCGAACGGCCGGTATTACAATTTTTAATTCCGATGACGATGGCGAAAGCGTAAATAAAAGCGTGCAAATACTGAAAGAAAAAATAAAAGGCGTTAAGTATAAAGAGTTTCATGATTATGGACATTTCTTTGACGACAGAAGAATGCAGTTCCCTGAATTGCTACAGGAGATTATAGGATGAAAATATCGGTTAATTGGTTGAGGGAATTTACGGATATCAAGTTGCCTATCGATGAACTTGTGAAGAAAATTGGTGCGCAACTGGGCGAAGTCGAAGAAGTTGTTTCATTGGGCGAACGTTACGAAGGTGTGGTCGTTGCCAAGGTTGTAGAATGCGAAAAACACCCAAATGCAGACAAACTGAACGTTTGTAAAATCGATGACGGCGGCGTCACAAAAGGCGTAAAACGTGATGGTAGTGGACTAGTGCAGGTGGTCTGTGGCGCATCAAATGTGCGAGCAGGTATAAGTGTTGCTTGGATTCCACCCGGCGCAATTGTGCCTAGTACTTTTGAGAAAGAGCAATTTAAGCTAGATGTGCGGCCACTACGCGGCGTAGACAGCAACGGAATGCTCGGTAGCGCAAAAGAGCTACTGATTAGTGATGACCACGACGGGATACTAATTGTTGATAAACCTGCTAAGCCCGGAACGTCTTTCGCCCAGCTGTATGAATTAGATGACTACATTATCGATATTGAAAACAAGATGTTCACACATCGCCCAGACTGCTTCGGAATATTAGGCGTAGCACGAGAAATCGCAGGCATTCAGAACATTAAGTTCACTTCACCGAAGTGGTATCTACATAGTCTGCCAATCAAGGCCAGCAAGTCTGATAAAAAATTGCCACTAACGGTCAAAAACGAAATTCCTGACCTCGTGCCGCGATTTATGGCCGTACCATTAGCTGACATAAAAGTGACAAAATCACCAATAATTATGCAGTCCTACCTCAGTCGTCTCGGTATAAAATCAATCAATAACGTTGTAGATATTACCAACTTTATTATGTTGTTAACCGCACAGCCAACGCACGCCTACGATTATGATAAAGTAGCCACTCAGGATAACTCAAAAACATCATCAATAGTAGTTCGATTGCCAAAAAAAGGTGAAAAAATCGCGCTACTGAGTGGAAAAACTATTCAGCCTCATGATAAAGCAATAATGATAGCTACAGAAAAACGACCAATTGGAATTGGTGGTGTTATGGGTGGAACAGATACTGAAGTTGATAGCGACACAAAAAATATAATATTGGAATGTGCTAGTTTCGACATGTATTCAATTAGAAAAACCAGCATGACTCATGGTTTGTTCACGGACGCTGTCACTAGGTTCAATAAAGGACAATCACCGTTGCAGAACGACGTGGTGCTGACATACGGCGTCGGGATGTTGCAAAAACTAGCCAATGCCGAGCTGGCGGGCAAAGTAACAGATACAGCCGCGCACAAATCCCAAGGTTTCTGGAAAGGAATTCATACTAGTAGCGATTTCATAAACGACCGTCTTGGACTAAAACTAACGACTACTGAAATAGCAACATTGTTAAAAAATGTCGAGATATCAGTGTCTACAAACGGCAAAAACTTGATAGCTAGCCCGCCATTCTGGCGTACAGATCTAGAAATACCAGAGGATCTCGTTGAAGAAGTTGGACGGCTTTACGGATACGATCATTTGCCGTTAGTTCTACCTAACAGAGACATAACTCCGGCTGAAAAAGACGACATGCTATCAATAAAAAGCAAGGTCCGAGACGCGCTGTCACGAGCCGGCGCCAACGAGGTTTTGACTTATAGTTTTGTTCACGGAGACCTATTTGATAAAACAGGCCAGGATAAAAAACAGGCATACCAGATTAGTAATGCTCTGAGCCCCGAATTGCAGTACTATCGACTAACATTAACGCCCTGTTTGCTAGACAAAGTTCATATGAATATCAGAGCTGGTTATGACGAGTTTGCATTGTTCGAAATAGGTAAATCACACAATAAAACTCATCTTGAGAAAACCGGCAAGCTACCTAAGGAACTAGAGATGATATCGGCAGTCTATGCATCAAAAACAAAATCTAAAGGCGAGGGGGCCCCGTTCTATAAGGCCAGAGCATTATTGGATTACCTTGGAAACAGTTTTGGGCTAGGCCTTGAATATAAACCAGTTGATGGTAAACCCGACTATCCAGTCACCGCGCCTTTCAATTTTGCACGATCAGCGTATGTAATAGATGGAAAAAGCGGGACTTTCCTAGGCATAGTTGGTGAGTACAAGGCTAGTGTCCGAAAAGCTCTGAAACTACCACCAAACACCGCTGGTTTTGAAATAGGTACAGAGGGAATCCAATCTGCGCGAACCAACCAGAGCGCATACCAACCACTTTCCAGATTCCCCAGTACGCATCAGGACATCAGTTTTAAAGTCAGTTCGGAAACTAGCTATTCTGAGCTTGCTACAGTTGTAAGCCAAAAACTCGACCAGGCTGAAAAAGAACACGGCTACAGATGCATTCTCGAGCCAACGGATATCTTCGGTAAAGACAAGACCACAAAACACATTAGTTTCCGAATCAGCCTGTCACACCCTGACCGTACACTCGTAACTAGCGAGGTCAACAAATTGCTAGACTCGGTTGCGTCGCATGCAAAAGAAAAAGTAAAGGCTACCAGACTGTGAAACATATCTGGAGAATAATTAAGTTTACCCGCCAGTTGTGGCCTTACTACATCACGGTCAGTTTCATTTCTATCCTTGTTGCACTTACGGGCCTACTGATACCAATGCTCAGTGGGCGAGCCATCGACACCATAAAAGTCGGCGCTAGCGGTAATGTGCGCTACGTTGTAATGCTGGCTACCGGTATTTTCCTATTAGATGTTGCGTCTACCTTTCTCAGTAACATTGGCGGATATTTTGGCGACAGAATGGGCGTAAAGCTACAGCGGCTACTGAGTCAACGTTATTATCAACATTTGCTAAGCCTTCCACAGAACTACTTCGACACGGAACTATCCGGAAAGATTATTAACCGCCTCAACCGTTCTATCGCCCAAGTCAGCAACTTTATGCAGATGTGGAGCAATAACTTTTTGCAGTTTGTTTTTAGTACTGTTTTCGCCCTGATAATCATCGCTTATTACAGCGTTCCTATAGCTCTGTTGTTGTTTGCCCTTTATCCGATTTATGTTCTGATGACGATCAAGACCAGTGGTAAGTGGATGAAATACCAGGCAAAAATCAATAAAAACCTTGATATTGCTACGGGGCGTTTTGCCGAATCCATAGGACAGATAAAAGTAGTCAAAAGCTTTATCCAGGAAAAACACGAACTCAGCTTTTTCCGTCGTCATTATGACAAGACAGTTAACATCGCAAAGTCCCAGTCAAAACTATGGCATAAAAGAGACATCCAGCGCCGAGTAATCTTAAATGTTATTTTTTACGCTGTATATTTGCTCATCTTCGTCCAAGCCGTTAATGGGCATTTTAGCCCCGGTCAGGCTGTTGCGTTGATTTTGTACGCCATGCAGATTCGTATTCCAATATTCACCATCAGTTTCTTGGTAGAAAACACCCAAAAAGCGATATCTGATAGCAAAGATTATTTCGAAATAATGAACCTCGAGCCAGAGATTTCAGATGTTGAAGGCGCCAAAAAGCTGGCTGTGAAAAAAGGAAAAATCACTTTCGAAAAAGTAGAGTTTGGATACAGTGACCATCCTGTAATAAAAGGCATTAGTCTCGATATCTTGCCGGATACAAAAGTAGCTCTAGTGGGGGAGAGCGGAGAAGGGAAGACAACGATAACCAATCTGTTGATGCGACTGTACGAGCCCCAAAAAGGCGCAATTCTAATAGACGATCAAAACATAAATAAAGTGACCCAAAAAAGCTTGCGTGATAACATCGGCGTGGTTTTTCAGGACCCAGCCCTGTTTAGTGGAACAATAAGCGAGAATATTGCATATTCCAATCCAAGCGCTAAAGAGTCTGATGTCATTGCGGCAGCAAAAGCAGCCAATGCGCACGAATTTATCAAAAAGTTCGACAACGGCTACCAAGCAGAGATCGGCGAGCGCGGGCTAAAACTATCCGGGGGGCAAAAACAACGCATAGCCATTGCCAGGGCATTACTAAAGAACGCTCCAATTTTGATCCTAGACGAGGCAACAAGTAGCTTGGACAGTAAGAGTGAAGCTATGGTCCAAGAGGCCTTGCAGCGGCTAATGAAAGGCCGTACGACCCTAATCATTGCCCACAGATTGAGCACGATTCAGCATGTAGACCAAATAATCACTTTGGCTAATGGCCAAGTTGACGAGGTTGGTTCGCCCGATCAGCTTGCAAAAACAGGCGGTATTTACGCGCAATTGCTAAAACTACAACAGGGCAAAACCGACACCAGCAAGAAAAAACTACAAGAGTTTGAAATAAAAGCCTAATTTTCAATCATTCTTTGCTAAAAATACTCTTGTCGTTATACTAATACATACTAAATGGGAGAATGAATGGCTACAAAGAAAATACATAGAGCGTTTGCCTTGAGCGCAGCAATCTTATTTTTACTAACTAGCGTTGGGTTTACCGGCGCCGTAATATGGCAAATGTCACAGGAGAACAAAAAAGTGGACGAAACTCAAAAAGCAGACGCATCAAAATTAAAGGGTACGCAATTGCAGGGATACGAGCCAGTATCAAACGTATCAAAACTAGAATCAACAGATTTAGTGGTTGGTAACGGCGAGGTTGTCAAACCAGGTGCGACCATAACAGCACACTATACTGGTGCAGTGGCCACGACAGGGAAAATTTTTGAGAGTTCGCTAGACTCTGGTAGCCCAGCAACATTTGGTCTAGACCAAGTTATAAAGGGGTGGACACAGGGCGTTCCGGGGATGAAAGTCGGTGGGAAAAGGCGATTAGTAATACCCGCAGAACTCGCTTACGGCGCGCAGTCTCCATCAGCTGATATTCCAGCCAATTCTCCATTAGTTTTTGATATAGATCTCGTAGCTATAAATAAATAGCCAACTAATTTGCCCGAATCTTCAGAGGTAAAAAGTTGAAAAAGTGGTAACAAATGGGGTGTAAAACACAACATGTGGGGTAGTTGACATAAGCATGAACGCTATATACAATAGACCTTGTAAGTAAAAAAGAAC
This sequence comes from uncultured Candidatus Saccharibacteria bacterium, assembly GCA_964494845.1. Classification (GTDB taxonomy): domain Bacteria; phylum Patescibacteriota; class Saccharimonadia; order Saccharimonadales; family JAGQNJ01; genus CAYRSA01. Next base: position 11,800 of record CAZBSC010000007.1, read on the forward strand.
GTTAAATAAACAAAAAAACAGCAAATTTGAGAGTGTAGCTAAGAGCCTCTGGGAGGGGGACTTGGCTCTAAAAGCCCCCAAAATTGCCTTAATAAGGAGACTATATGCCGAAAGACATCACAATATATACAACTAACACCTGCGCCTACTGCGTAATGGTAAAAAAGTGGTTAAAGGCAAAAGGTCACACATATTCTGAGGTAAATCTAGACGAAAATCCTTCCAGGCAACGAGAAGCGTTAGAGATGAGCGGCGCAATGACTGTGCCAGTTACTGTTGTTACTAAACAAGACGACAGCCGAGAAGTGGTTGTGGGCTATAATCTAGCAAAACTAGCCCCAGCCCTAGGTTAAAAATCCCAAAACTCAAATAGCAAAAAACAAATAATTTAAAAATGCCAAATATAAAACAATACGACCTTGAAGAGCGGACATTTAAGTTTGCACAAAAATGCCGAGTGTTCATTAGACAGCTTACTAGTTCAATTAGTAGCAGGGAAGACGCGAAACAACTTGCTCGTTCGTCAGGATCAATAGCTGCTAACTATATTGAGGCTAATGTGTCGTTGAGCAAAAAAGATTTTGTAATGCGCATGAAAATATCACGTAAAGAAGCAAAAGAAACTATTCTTTGGCTTCGGTTACTTAAAGCACCAGATGAATTAATTAACGAGGCTACGGAGTTAAAGAAAATACTCAGTGCGATAATAGTTAAATCGGGGTAGAATAGTTTAGAGCATTGATAACTGTTACTTATTTGTAATTTGGGGATTGCGATTTGGTTTTTAGGAGGAACAACTGAGTATGGCGGAAGATAAGAAAATTCACGATTTGGTAATTGTTGGGGCTGGACCAGCCGCCCTGGCTGCGGCTATTTACACTACACGAGAAGACCTAGACACGGTTTTGTACGAAAAAGGTGTCCCTGGTGGACTAGCTGCAATTACAGATTGGGTTGATAATTACCCAGGCTTTTCAAAAGGTATTTCTGGTCTTGATCTAGCAGAAGAGCTTCGTAAGCAAGCCGAGCGCTTCGGCGCTGATATACAACTCGGCGAAGTGCTGTCTGTAAAAGATGCGGGAGATCACCGCGTCCTAGAGACTACAGACGGGCCCGTGCAGGCAAAGGCGGTACTAATCGCTACAGGGACAGACTACAAGAAAATAGGTGTTCCTGGGGAGGCAGAATACTTCGCCCGCGGGGTACACTACTGCGCCACCTGTGACGGCGCGTTCTATCGTGACAAAAAGTTAGTTGTCGTTGGTGGCGGAAACTCTGCAGTACAAGAAGCGTTGTTTTTGACCAAATTCGCCAGCCATATTGATTTATTAGTCCGCAGTACGCTGAAAGCATCAGATGTATTACTGCAAGAGCTTAAAAAGAACGATAAAATTACTGTTCATGAAGGAACAACTACTGATGAAATCGTGGCTAAAGACAATGTTGTCGTAAGCGTTACGGGCACAAAAGATGGTAAAAAAGTATCATTCGAGATCGATGGGGTGTTTGTTTTTGTAGGGCTAAAGCCAAACACGGCATTTTTGAAAGACACAGAAGTAAGACTAGATGAAATAGGGTTTGTTATTGCCGAGCAAGGATTAAAAACCAGTATGAATGGTGTTTTTGCCGCCGGAGACGTCCGCAGCGGCGCGACTATGCAGATTGCCAGCGCCGTTGGCGAAGGCGCGACCGCAGCGCTCCGTATCCGAGAATTCCTAGAGACTAAGTAAAGCTAAGGCTATGAGGTCTTTTTGAAGATTTTTTTCATTAACTCTGGATGGTTAGAACAGATATAAACGTCCTTATAAAGTCGAGCATAAATTGTTGCTATCCAGGGTTTATCGACAGTCCAAATATAAATGTGTAGTTTTTTTCTTTTCGCCAAGTGATAAGTGATTGGGTTCAATAGACTATAACTGAGGCCGATTCCGTTAGCCTTCATCCCGCTGGCAAAATTGATTATTTCAAAGGGGCTGTGACGTTCTAGTACGTAACAAAAAACTTTTGGATCTGTTTTTTTCAGGTCGCGGAGTACGCTGTGATTGAACGAAGCAACCCTGATATCTAGTTTGGGATACTTTTTGATCTCAGCGAGAACTTTGCTTGGTTCAATGTAGTGTTTTAGCTCGACTATTACTCCCTCTGTTTTGCACTCTTTTAGGGCCGCTTCTAGCGTGGGTAACTCTGGTGCTATTTTGTGAAGTTCGGCCAGGCTACTGTCTGTGACCTTTTTATCGACTCCAAAAGTGCGTTTCAAACTGTCGTCATGACTAAGAACCAGAATGCCGTCTTTTGTCTGATGAACGTCTATCTCGATATACGATGCTTGAGATTTAACACCTTGCTTGATGCTTTCAATAGTATTTTCTAGTGCCAGTCCTGCGGCGCCTCTGTGCCCAATAATTTTCATGTTACTAGACCACTACAAGAAGTTTGGGTGTTTAGCGCTAACCAACAGATGAGACCCGAGTTATTTCTTATTGATTTCATGATACAATTACTCCTAGTTTACACTATAAAATGTACTAAAAGGAGCAAAGAATGGCTGATTACAATAAGATTTTAGACGCTGGCGACGTAGATAGCGGCATTATTAACGTTGTTAATGAAATTGGAAAAGGCTCAAAGCTAAAAGTTGAATACAATCGTAAGCTGGCGATTTTTCAATTAGATCGTGTAGAGCCCGGTATTTTCGCAAAACCTTGCAATTACGGCTTTATTCCACAAACGCTAGATGAGGATGGCGATGAATTAGATGTTTTGCTAATTTGTGATGAAGCTGTTGCTACAGGCGTTTACCTAGAGGCACGTGTTGTTGGAATAATGAATTTTGAGGATGACGGCGATATGGATCACAAAGTTGTTGTTGTCCCAGCAGATGACCGAGATACTGGCGATTCGATTAAAACCATAGATGACCTAAGCCCCCAGTACATAAAACAGATAGAACACCACTTTAATCACTACAAAGATCTAAAAAAACCTGGTAGCACAAAAGTACTGGGTTGGGGCGATGCCAATGAGGCAAAAAGTACAATCAAAGAGTGTATAGAACGTTGGAAAAACCAAGCCTAGGGGGGTGCCTAAAATGTTAGTGGCCGGTGAGCGGATAGTTGCTGACGAAGATTGGTTCGATGGCCCATATATTAAGGCTAGCGGTATGAAAGCCATTTCTGCCGCCGCACGCGTAGCTGTTATGGTTGCAAATGGTTGCCAACCCGTAGAAGAGGCAGACGTTAATGCTCTAATAGAAGTGGACAGTTTTATTAGGGCGAATCAAATGAGTGCAGAGGCCATGTTTGGTACCCCAGGTAGTCATCACCTAGATTTATTATTTGCAGGTATGACGGAAATCTAAAAAATATATGGAAACAATAATAGTTACAAAAGCAGTGTTAAAAAATAGTATGGGCGAGATATTGATAATGCGTAGGTCGAAAACGGCACCACGTCGCCCACTGCAGTGGGATCTGCCGGGCGGCGGGGTTGAACCAAATGATGAAAATTTCGCCAAAGCTGTTTCAAGAGAAGTCTTGGAGGAAACAGGCATCGCTGTTGATCATCGTGACCTTCGGCTCGTGCATACCCATGTAGCAATTGTTGATGGCACCAATGTGATTTGGTTGCATTTCGCAGCATCCGTCGCAAAACCAGAAGTGATACTTAGTTTTGAGCATAGTGAATATCAATGGTTGCCACTAGAAAAAGCAATCAAAGAGTTCGAAAACCCAGTGCAAAAAAATTTATTAAATCATCTATACGACAATAAGATTATCTAGAATGTCAGCTGCCTGATTGGGATTGAAAATGGCGGGTCATTATATTGGCGCCGATAATTACTAATGGCACCAAGACAACAGCACTCGCCACTCCTATCCATATGTAGCCTACATAATAGCCAACTGCTCCAATTGCACCGACGAACACAAAAGGTAGCCATGCTTCGTTAAGACGATAAAAGAAAGCAACTGTCGAGATTAGAGTAGCTTTGTAGCTGCTTTTTTTGTAGTAAGTTAACAGATGATAGGTGTAGAGAATGTTTCGAAGTCGCCACCAACCCATGCTTACGATGAACCCTACAATAGCAACAGTTAAATTTTGAGTAAATCCGATAGCAAGAGCATAGCTGCAAAAAACAAACATATCCATCAGCGCATAGGTGCGCAAGCTAATGTTACGAAGTAAATGGATAAAATAACCTCCAATAATACCAACGATACTAGAGGCTGCAAACGCAAAGCCTAGATAACTTGGGTTAGCCCCCAGGTCTTTAAAAATCAGATTGGTAAAGTCCGAACTCGCCCCATAAAGGCCATACAGAATGCCAATTGCGGCAAACATCAGAATTGTAGATCGGAATACAAAAACCCGCAGATTCAGCACTAAGTCTTTTATTGGATTATCATGAAGGCTCACGCGTTTTTCTCTTGGCGGCTCTCGTAGCAGTGACGCAGTGAACACTAGGCCCATATAGGACAAAGCACCAATAATGAAAGGTAGACTTTTGTTTATGCTGTAGCTGAGCGGGACAAGTGCAACTAGCACGGTGTTGCCTATTAGGCCGAATGATTGTGCGCGACCAGCGACCTTAGCATAGTTATCTGACTGCTTCATATGTACTAATGTATCGTGAATCAGTGCTTCAGCTGCTCCGCTCAGGAACGCGTAACCGATAGATTCTAAACTAACTGCCAACAGAGGTCCAGGAAAATGTGGCCAAAAAGCAAATATTAGCGCGGATATTGTACATATGGCACCGCCAATCATTGCTGAAGATTTACGACTAATTCTGTCAGCAAAATACCCAGTTGGAATTTCTGCGATGATGGAAACGACAGCACTAAGTGTTGCTAATAAGCCAATCTGGGCAATAGAGAAACCACCAACTTCAACCAAATATATAGTTGTTAAGGGCAAAAACACTCTTTTAGTAAATATTTTTAAGACCCCGTAAAGGCGGATATTGCGTTTATATTTGTTCATCTTTGAATGTATTGTATCAATTTAATGGAATAGAGATTAGGCTCGCAAATACACTAGTTTTACAAAGTAAGTGTATTTAGTCCGTATGGACGGCGTAAACTAGTAATAAATCTCTATAGTCACGTTTGCCAACTACAGCCTCGTGGGGAATAGTAGCCCCGAATTGCAGTGGCCCGCTGGATTCTTCTGCTTCCTCGCCAACTTTCTCAGCTCTCAAAGCATTCCCCCCCAGAAGAACCAGTTGTCTCGATTTCATTGGCACGACTATTTTTTCCTTTTCAGAGACCTGGCCTTCGCCGAAAATTGTAAACGGTTTTCCGAATGGGTTGATTGCAGACTCCCCTTCAGGGGCAATATTCGGTCGCAGTGAATAACGAGGCGAGCCTGAAACATTGAAGTTTGCAAGTGCAGTGTGGCCACTATTGACGTCTATGTGATCCCCCATTGACGGCATTTTAGAATAGATGTCGTTAAAGGCAATTACATCGCCAGTATCATTCACGGCCAAATAACTCAAACCTACAAGAAAATTAGCTACCGGCTTCAGCAATTCTGGCTTTGTTAATATTCTGCTAACAGTTGGCTCCCCGTTAGGATGAGCCAGCATAACAGCATTTTGTATCGCCCTTTCGCACTCCTCTGAAAAACAATCATCTATGACTGCAAAGGCAGGCTCTTCTTCTGCAAATGTGGCTATGGCATCCCAGCCAGACTCTGAAATCTGGTTGCCCCGAAGACTAGCAAAATCATTAGCCAACTGATCAAAACTTTCGTATGGCATCAAAATATAATAACACATTATTACGACAAAAGTCAATAGTACATAACTATCTTGTCTTATTGAGCATAAGCGGTTTATAATGGTACCCAAGCATATTAAGGAGTAAAAATGACCAGGGTGGCAATTAACGGATTTGGACGCATCGGCAGAACAGCCTTTAAGGTGGCTATGGACCGAAGTGATATTGAGGTCGTAGTCATTAATGACCTAACAGATACAAAAACACTGGCTCATCTGTTAAAACACGACTCAAACTATGGCAATTACGAAAAAAAAGTAGAATGTGACGAACATCACTTGATCGTCGACGGACACAAGATACAGATAACAGCCGAAAAAGACCCAGCTGACTTACCATGGAAAGAAAACGATATTGACGTGGTTATAGAATCGACAGGATTCTTCGTTGACCCCGCCAAGGCAAAAGCACATATAACTGCTGGCGCAAAAAAAGTAGTAATATCAGCCCCGGCTAAAGGGGAGGGCTCAACTACGGTTGTGTTGGGAGTAAATGACGATTCCTTGAAAGAAGCTGGCGAGATACTGAATAACGGCTCGTGTACAACTAACTGTATTGTTCCTGTTGCTGACGTTATGGACGCCAGTTTTGGCGTAGAAAAAGCCTTGATGACCACCGTGCACAGCTATACAGCAGATCAACGGTTGCAGGATGCGCCACATGATGATTTACGACGTGCCAGGGCTGCTGCCCAGAACATCGTACCTACATCTTCAGGCGCAGCCATCGCTACCAAAGAAGTTCTTCCACATTTTGACGGTATTTTTGACGGCATGGCCATGCGCGTTCCTACCTCTGTTGTTTCACTCAGTGACCTGACTTTTGTTACCAAAAAAGACGTTACTGTCGACGAAGTGAACGATGCCTTCAAAAAAGCTGCAAAAGAACCATATTATCAGGGTATTCTAGACGTAACAGAAGAAAAACTTGTATCGAGTGATTTTAAGGGAAATAGTCACTCGGCAGTTGTTGACCTTGGGCTAACGAGGGTTGTTGGCGGTAACCTGGTAAAGGTTGTGGCTTGGTATGACAACGAATGGGCGTACAGCAACAGGCTAATAGAAGTAGTTGCCGACGTAGGCAAGCTACTGCGGGCTTAGTCTTATGGTTGGCGAATTTCATTGTCACCAACTGCACTCCTCATCCAACGTACCAAAAAGTACGCTGGACTCCGGTGATCGCTGTCTCAGCGAACTTCACTCAGCCATAAGACTAAGCAGGGTTGATTAAGTGAAAATATTTATCGGAGCTGACCACAATGGATATGAGCTGAAAGAGCGTGTTGAAAAGTACCTAATATCAAAAGGGCATGAAGTTGTTGATAAAGGTGACGATCAATTGGACCCTCAAGACGATTTCCCGATTTACGCCGGAAGGGTTGCCAGCGAAGTCCTGGCAAATGCAGGGAGCGTTGGCATCTTGATCTGCGGTAGCGGGCAGGGCGTATGTATCGGCGCGAACCGTTTCAAGGGCATTAGGGCCAGCTTGATATGGAATGAAGACGAGGCGCATGACTCCCGCCACGATGACGATAGTAACGTAATGTGCCTTCCGGCCAGGGAACTGCAAGACAACACCGTGGTAGACCGACTGTTGGATGTATGGCTAGAAACAGAATTTGGTGGGGCAGCCAGGTATATTAGGCGGAATAAAGAACTAGACAATCTCAACTAGGGTACAATAATAACCATCATGGCAGTCATTTGTCCCACAGTAACAGCCGAGAATCCACATCAGTACCGCGAGCAGATAGAGCGAGTAGCGCCGTTTGCTTCGCATGTGCATATTGATTTCATGGACGGCGATTTTACTCCAAACGAATCTCCTGGTCTTGGTCAGGCTTGGTGGCCACATACAATGCAGGCAGACTTGCACATTATGTTCAAAAACCCACAAGATTTTAACGAACAAATCATAAAGTTGAACCCGCGCCTAGTTATAGTGCACGCCGAGGCAGAAGGTAATTTTGTAGAATTTGCAGAGGTGCTCCACGGAGCTGGAATTATGGCTGGAGTAGCCCTGCTGCCAAAAACAGACGTAAAAACAATTATCCCAGCACTAGAACATATAGACCATGTTCTTATTTTTAGTGGTAGTCTTGGTCATTTTGGTGGGGAAGCGGACACAAGCCTGCTGGATAAAGTAGAACAGCTAAAGAAACTAAAACACAGTATCGAAATAGGGTGGGACGGTGGAATAAACGACCAAAACATCAAAAAACTGTCAGATTTCGGCGTCGATGTCCTAAACGTCGGCGGCTACATACACCATGATAAAAACGCAGAACAGGCCTACAAAAAACTAGTTGCAATTCTAGCAACTCCGTGATACTATGTGTGAATGAGTGATAACGCATTGGAATCATTGGGGCTAACCCCAAACGAGTCAGAGGTATATAAGTACCTTCTAGCCTCAACTGGGCAAAGACCAGCTCAAGAGATAATTAGTCTATTATCTATGGACAAAGTTTCTGTATATCGGGCCCTAAAAAGTCTGGAACAGCAAGGACTGATTCATGTGACTGGTGAAACGCGCAATCAACGCTATAGCATTAATTCTACAAAAGGTCTCTTTGACAAATACGACGACCAGGTAAAACAGCTTACATCTCTCAGAGAGCAATTGGAAGCACTTGTATCTAGTGCAACAAAAGCGCAGCACGAATTCTATCAGCATAACCACATAGAAGTTTTCAAGGGCATGGATGGTTACAGGTCCTGGAATAACGAACGGCTCGAGGGCAACGTTAAATCTATCAGTGAGTTCGGGAGCGGAAAATTTCTACGAGAACTTTTTGGCAGCGAACAACAAATGAGCAATTATATGAATTCTTATATTAAGAATCGTGTGAAAAAAGGCATATCAATTCGTGTTCTCAGCGACGGAAGTATCCCGATGCGAAGCTATGATCATACGAGCAAAAAGATACTAAAACAGCAACGAGTAGTTGACTTGGTTGAGCCACTTGACGGCTTTATGAGTATTTTTGGCGACAGATTTGGGTTTTATACAAAACAGGGTGGCGAATACATAGGTGTGATAATCAGTGACCCTATTTTATCAGGGATAATGACCACGATGTTCGACACCCTGTGGAAACAAGGAGAAGAAGTATGAGCACTATAACTGAGGAGCGAATGGAAGCAATAAATCGACAGACAGTCGATCGATCCGATATGTTTTATTGGCAAACTGATAGGCCAATGAGTATCGAAGAATGTGCTGTTATATTCGGTGAAAGACACACGGGGCTGGAAGAAACAAGTCTACGCTCCTCCGTAGAGAGTGCGCTCGCAGACAACCCATCATTTAGTGGCAGCAAGATAACAACTGTTGAGGGTGGCTATCACTACGATATTGGCAGTATAAATATAAATCGAAGCTTTAGCTTCGATAATGGCCTAGAGGTTGTGGGCCGTTTCCACCCCGTAGGTCTTAGAAATGGTTACTTTAGCGTAGAAACAGCAGTTGTTAACTTAGCGCTCGAGAACGGCATCCCAGCACCAAAACCACTTGCCGTCGAATACGAAAATGGACCTGGCAAATTAGATTTTGTTTTATTCGAAAAAGTTCGAGGGGCCAATATGAAAATACATCTGACCGAACACCCTGAAGACGAGGCAAAACTAGTTCGAGATGTAGGCCGAACCATGGCCCACATACATCAAATAAAAGTCAACGGATTCGGTTTCTTTGATAATGATCTGGCTAAAAAAACTGGCGAGCTTCACGGCATACATACTAGTAACAGAGAGCACGTTTTGGCTGCACTACCACAGAATTTAGAAGTACTGGTCGGGGCGGAATATATTACCAATGCCCAAGCAACTGAGATTACACGACTATTGAGTGAAAGTGAGCTGATTGAGTGTGAAGATCCGCGGCTAATCCACAACGACTTTGCTGATTGGAACACAATTGTAAAAGATGGAAAAGTGGTCGCTGCTATCGACTGGGACGAAGCGTATGCCGGGGATCCAATCGCTGATATCGCTTGTTGGACTTTGTTTTTCCCTAGCTCTAGATTACCTATGCTACTGGAAGGCTATAAGGATGTTGCTGATTTGCCTGACGACTTTGAAGCAAGACTCCACATATACCGCTTGCGCTATCTAGTATCAAAGCTGACACTGCGCCACAAAAAGTTTCATTATGACAAAAGTACGGTAATGACCGAGGCAGTAAAAGTAGGGCTTCAGGCACTCGAAGAAGAGATCGAATACTTTAATCTATAGCCATTCCAAAACAAAATTGCCAAATTGTAAGCGAGCTTATGGCCTTGGTAAAACTGTAGTTTTTCGACCGAGACATATCCGTAGATACGTTAAAAGAGAAAACAACTGTTTTAGCCGGCAAAAGTTGGTTAGAAATGGCTATTTTGATTAGGGATGGCTATACCTACCGAATAAAACAACATTTCGACCATCTGCAGAATCTGCTAATATAAACATATACGTTATGGTGGCGAAAAAAGAAAACTATACAATCGAGGAATTAGAGATAATTGCTAATGATATTAGGCAAGATATTATCAAGATGCTGGAACATGCAGGCAGTGGGCATAGTGCTGGGCCGCTTGGACTTGCGGATATATTCACTGCCCTTTACTTTGAGATTTTAAAAATTGACCCAGAAAACCCAGATTGGGCAGAACGTGACAAATTGATACTGAGCAATGGGCACTGCGTGCCAGTACAGTACGCTACGATGGCCCATGCTGGTTATTTTGACAAAAAAGAACTGATGACATTACGTCAGTTTGGTTCACGTCTTCAGGGACACCCAGAACGCAAAAAACTTCCTGGCTTGGAGACTACCAGCGGACCGTTGGGATCAGGCCTTAGCCAAGGCATCGGCATGGCGCTGGGAATGCGAATGAATAATCAGAATCACCGTTGGGTCTATGTAGTATTGGGCGATGGCGAGCAAGACGAAGGTAATGTTTGGGAAGCAGCAATGCTGGCTAGCAAGGAAAAACTGAGCAACCTCATCGCGATAACTGATCGTAATAACATACAAATTGACGGCCCTACAGAAAAAGTCATGCCCTTAGAAGATTTAGCAGCAAAATGGGAAGCTTTTGGCTGGCATGTAATTGAGATAGACGGGAATAATATCGAAGCGGTAATTGATGCGTGTGCCATGGCCAGAGCAGTAGTAAACAAACCAGTCATGATTATCGCACATACAGTGCCTGGAAAAGGCGTCGATTTTATGGAATATGACTACCATTGGCACGGTGGCGCGCCCGGCAAAGGTGTCCCGGACCACAAGCAAGAGGTTGAAGCGTTGAAAGAACTAAGAACGCTAAAAGGCAAAATTAGGAGCGAACATGAATGACCCTCATCTGGTAAAAGATATCCTCTCAAAGGATCTAGTCATGGAGCCTAATCGGAAGGGATTTGGCAAGGGGCTTCTACAAGCCGGCGGAGAAAACCTCGACGTCGTCGCTGCTTGCGCTGATTTGACGGAATCAACCCAAATGCATTTATTTGCCGAAGCTTTTCCAGATCGTTTCGTAGAAATGGGCGTAGCCGAACAGAATCTAGTGACCGTTGGTTCGGGCTTGGCTGCCGAGGGCAAAATACCGTTCGTCAGTAGTTACGCCGCATTCAGCCCTGGGCGCAACTGGGAGCAGATCCGTACCACTGTTTGCATTAACGATAGACCGGTAAAAATAATAGGTTCTCATGCCGGGCTGTACACAGGAAAAGATGGAGCCACTCATCAAATGCTCGAGGATATTGCATTAATGCGATCTTTGCCAAACATAGTTGTTTTGGCCCCTTGCGACGCTGTTGAAGCCGAAAAGATGACACTAGCTATGGTTAAAGACAAACGACCTAATTACATGAGGCTGGCACGAGAACCAATCCCAACATTCACGACGGCGGATGCTCCCTTCGAAATAGGTAAAGCTTATGTATTTGCCCCAGGGTCTGATGTGACAATTATTTCAACCGGTACCATGACATACCCCAGTCTTGTAGCCGCAGAAAATATGTATACAGACGGTATTGACGCCGAGGTCATCCATTGCCCAACCATAAAGCCTCTCGATGCCGTAACGATATTAAAAAGTGTTAAGAAAACCGGAAGAGTCATTGTCGTCGAGGAGCACCAAATTAACGGTGGTCTTGGAGGGGCAGTTGCCGAGTTTCTGGGAGAACACCACCCTGTCCCAATTAGGCGTATTGGTGTGAAAGATATCTTTGGCGAATCTGGTGACCCCGCCGAACTTTTGGAGCACTATGGTCTAACCCCCAAGCATATTGCCATTGCGGCTCATGAACTAATGGGAGATAAAATATAATGCCGGTATCTCTGAGTGAAATGCGACAAAATTGTATCAAAGCCAAGGCTCTGATGGTGAGAGCGCGCAAGGGAAAGTTTGCTGTAGGTGCTTTTAATTTAGATAACCAAGAGACACTAATTGCGGTGGCGAGAGCGGCAAAAGCCAAAGACGCGCCGGTGATGGTAGAAGTCAGCAAGGGGGAAGTTGATGCCCTTGGTCTAGAGAATGTTCGCGACTTAGTAGATAACTATAAGGCTGAGTATGGCATCGAGATGTTCATTAACCTTGACCACAGCCCAACAGTGGCCGATGCAAAGGCTGGCATTGATGCTGGTTTCGAATTCATACATATAGATGTGTCACAAGCCAACCACAATGCTACCGATGAACAAATTATTAGTGACACAAAAGAAATTGTTAAATATGCTAAAAAAACAGGTGCAGTAGTCGAGAGCGAGCCGCACTACTTCGGTGGTAGTTCTAACCTCCACAAGGAAAAAATTGATTACGAAGAGATCAAGAAGACATTTAGTACCCCGGAAGGGAGTAAAGCGTTCGTGGAAGCAACCGGTATAGATACATTCGCCGCTGCAATTGGTAACCTACATGGTAAATATCCAGTTCCAAAAAAGCTAGATCTAGAGTTGTTGCAAAAAATAAGAGATGCGTTGGATTGTAACATTAGTTTGCACGGTGGCAGTGGCACCCCAGCTCATTATTTTGAAAAAGCTGCCAAGATAGGCGTCAGCAAGATAAATATCAATTCTGATATGAGAGTAGCCTACAGACAGACCCTAGAAAAAGTCTTAGCTGAAAATGAGGATGAATACGCAGTTGTAAAATTGATGGGAACTGTTATTTCGGCTGTTCAAAAAGTAGTAGAGAACAAAATTGAAGCCTTCGGCAGTGCTGGGAAAGCGAGAATAGGCTAAAGATATGTCTGGCCAAGTGAAAATAATATCGATCGGCGCTGCAGTACAGGACGTTTTTTTGCAGGGAGCGATTTTCAAGCCGCAGACCGACAATAACGAAAAAGTAGCAGAATTTTCTTTAGGATCCAAGAACGAGGTTGACTCTGTTACCTATAGCATTGGTGGTGGCGCTTCGCACGCAAGTGTGACCTTTGCTAGGTACGGGCTACGAAGCTACTTTATGGGGCACATAGGCAGAGACATCTCTGGGCGAGCTGTTCTAGACATGCTAAGACAAGAGAATGTGGATACGTCGTTAGTTAGTTATAACGAAAAGCTGGGCACCGGGCACGCAACAGTAATGCTTGCCCCGAACGGCGAGAGAACAATATTGACTTATCGTGGCGCATCATCTGACTATAACCTGCGCGAAAGCGACTTTTTAAACAGAACAGCAGATTGGATTTATATCAGTTCTTTGTCTGGGGACATGAAAGCACTTAAAACAATCGTAAACTACGCACAAAAAATTAATATAAAAATCGCTATCAATCCCGGGAAAAAAGAGCTTTCAGAGAGAATATTATTGAAACAATTGCTTTCAAACTTCGCTATCCTCAGTCTCAACCGTGAAGAGATGCAAACACTTTTTGGTGGCCTGAAAGCCCGAGAAATATTGAAAGAAGCAGCCCAGTATGTGCCGATCGTGCTTTTGACAGATGGCGCAAAAGGTTCATATGCAACAGATGGCCAGAAATTATACAAGGCCGGCATGTACCAGGACGTAGCTGTAGTGGACCGAACTGGTGCTGGTGACGCCTTTTCTAGTGGGTTTACAGCGGCGATTGCTAGTGGCAAAACAATAGAGGAAGCACTAATCTTTGCAAGTGCAAATTCAACCAGTGTAGTAAGCAAAATAGGGGCAGTTAGCGGCATTATTCATTCACACGCCAAGCTACACTCTATGGATATTAAGGTCAGCGATCTTTAGCCTGTTATTCCCTTTGCCTGTCAGAGGCCAGCGTGTTAATCTGTAAGTAAGCATGAGCAGAATGTTATCAGAGTTATTGGGCGCAAAAGAACCGCTTTTTTCAATGAGCTTAAAACAGTTGGAAAAAGAGAGCGGAAATCCAGGCGCCGACATACGCTTGACGGCAGAGATAACCGGTCGAGTACAGTTAAAAATCAAGGAATTAGGGTTGGACCCTGTAGACACAACGCCCGAGGAATTGTATTACGCACTTTTAACGCGTGTCGCGAAGGATAACGAGAGAATCACGCAACAATTACTAGGGTTGCCGAAATCTACCACAACAATTAGAGAACTTGTTCCGCCGATAGTGGACATTGTAAATGCATCAAAGGTTCCCAAAAAGTGCTGGGCAATTAAACGTTCTGTAGCTAAGCGTTTGTTGAAGAAAATGCCACCAATCAACATGATGAAGACCCTTGGCTACAGGTCGATCGATAGCATGTTGAAAAATGAGCCTTTTGACGAGATGTACACTGCGTTGCGCTTCTCGGAAGGTGCTGACTGGCTAAATCAATACGATCAACTATTTAAATCCGTCAGGCCATCTGATTTTGAGGAGCGTAACATCAGAATTGTGGTCATGGACCACGATAAATGGGTTGATTTGGCTCAGCACTATGTAGAGAAAAAAAGACATAACGTTACGCACACAAAAGAACTGGGAGTTATCGTTGTGGTGCCAATGAAACAAGACAGCATGCGCGGTTTGCCACTCAAAACGATGTCTTTGTTGTTCCACTACATAAACGAGATTAGGCTTTATAGCGCGTTTTTCAAACTGAAGTCAACGCATCCTAAATTTGGTGAAGAAATTGTGGATACATTAATTGCTGACCCTAGCAAGGCGGCCGTAATGGCTGGTCAACATATTCATTGGAGGGTTATTCAGCGCTATTTTGGCAAGCTAAAAGACGAGAGTCATCCAGAGGCCTTCCAGCCGCACGTCCAACCAGAGGACTTGCACTGGCGCAAGGCCGAAGACGCGCTATACGATTTAGACGAGCAGTTAGAATTTTGGCGAGATCTAGACTACGTAGCAATGCCTGCAAAGGGCTTGCCTGTTGCGCTAAATCTTATGGATGTTGCTCTGGCCTACTCTAATGGAGAAAGTTTCAAAAACCGGTACGTTTATCATTTCAGGGATTCCCTATGGAACGAGCTATTTATGCGTTATATGGGCGAAAAAGTCTTGGAGCAACAAGTTTTAGAACAACTGGACAATGACATGATAGAGCCGGAGCACCTGGAGAGCGACTTATGAATTATCTATTTCAAGAGAAAAAGGAAGGCAACAAAACAGTCATAGAACTACGCTTCACCATATGTGTTTCCGGTGCTGCTGGCGGGAAAACAGTCGGTGATGATGGTGATTTGGCGGAAAAAGTCGGGGCAGAAATTGCAAAGAGGGGGCATATTCTTACTACCGGATCTACTAATGGATTGCCAGATAGAGCTGCCCACGGAGCCCGCCTCGCCGGAGGAACTAGCATTGGTTTTTCCCCCGCAGGGAGCCTTCGGGAACATCTCAGAAAGTATAGGTTGCCTTTCGAAAATTATGATTTCATTAATTTTACGGGGATGGAATACGCTGGACGTGATTTGTATTTGATTCAGTCTAGCGACGCAGTAATAACTATCGGTGGGCGTTTCGGTAGTTTGCACGAATTTACTTCCGCTCTAGAAACAGGCAAACCTTGCGGGATTCTCATCGGCAGTGGCGGTGCAGCCGATTTAATACCCAAATTAATGGAGGTTTTAGAACCCCCCGCCAGAAGTCTTGTGGTTTATGACTCGGATCCAACTAAGCTAGTTGAAAAACTCGAAGATATTTTGAAAAGAGAGAACGAGGATGTTCGCAAGCAATTTATGCTGCAAGATAATTTTTGGTATTTAAGGAACGACAAAAAAGCTAAATGAACAAGATTCAAAAGCCAGGTAATGCGACGAGAATTTCTGCGATAATTATTTTGACCGCTATTGTTCTGGTCGGCGGGCTATTTATCCTAGCCCGTTCTGTGTTTGCCCCGAGCAATAGAGCGATTCATACTTTTGAAGAATGCAAAAAGGCTGGCAACAAAGTTCAGGAGAGCTATCCAGAGGTCTGCGTTACGGACGACGGACAGCGTTTTGTTAACCCGGGACAAGTAGTTGAATAAGCCCGAATAAACAAATACAATAGACATAAGCATTAAACTCAGATAAGGACAAAACGTGAAAAAACTCAACCAAAAAGGCTTCGGAATCTTGGAGATTTTACTCGTAATCTTACTGGTATGTCTCGTTGGCGGTATTGGATTTTATGTTTACAGTCAGGCACTGAAGAACGACACTTCAAACGCGCCACAGAGCAGCGTCAATACAGGATATAGTAATAAGCAAGTCGCTAAAGGAGATAAAGTATCCGGTAACGAAAGTGCATACGTCAATGTCATTCAAGCTGACGATTCAATCAAAGAAGTTACGCCTGGTCAAATAGCAAAAACTGATGATCAAAAAGGAGTTCTTGAAGCTATCCATAAGTCTCTCTGCAAGGCTCCAGATACTAATGTAGTTATAAATCATGTGACTTTTACAGATGGGACTAATTACAGACAAGTTGGCGACTATGCTTATATTAACGCAGGCTGCATCAAGCCAAGCACTCCCCGCGACAGCTATGGCTCTGGTTCTGCTACCTATCTGCACAAAACTGGCAATACATGGGTTGTAGATGTTCATACGCAAATGGGTCCTATATGTTCAGATGTTGATGGTAAAGGCTACCCAAGCAGCTTGATTAAAGATTGCTACGATACTGATAACAGTTCAAGAGCACCAAAATAAAGGAGTAGATTGTGAAAAAACTAAATCAAAAAGGCTTCGGTATCGTAGAAATAATGCTGGTAATACTTCTTGCCGGGCTGGTGGGCGGCATAGGCTACTATGTATTTACTCAGGCTAAAAATAACGACGAAACGAACACTCCATCTAGTGATAGTTCTGTAAAAATAGAAAAGAAATCTGAACCTGAACCAGTTGCCAAAGACGAGACAGCGGATTGGTTGCTCTACGAAGCCAGCGACGGAACTTTCAAGATCAAATTAGCCGATGGCTGGAAAATGCTCAAGAGCTCTGGGAGTACTGGATTGCTAAACTTTGATAATGAATTGTCAATTAAACCTGGGACCAAAGCCACAATTGCTCCGGTGGAGGGTGGTCGAGATGGGGGGATATGGCTCGCTATAAATTATGCTAAAACTGGCTCAGACGCATATGCAGAGATACGAGGAGAAAAGGTCGCCACAACTAAAACTAAGTCTGGGCTCCGTGTTGATCACTACCACTTTACGCAAACTAAAACCCCCGAAGGCCCAGGCCTCATGAAGGGAGATCAGTCCTATACGTATTCCACGAGTAACGCCAACGGCCAACTTGTTGTCTATTATGGATTTACTGCTAAGCAGACTGACCACCACAATGAAATTGAAAAAATACTCTCAAGCATACAACTAAAATAAGTTTATTATTGATATACTGGGGAGATGGCTCAGTTTAAGTTAACTTCTAAATACAAACCGACGGGGGATCAGCCTACGGCTATTGCCTCGCTAGTTGATGGGCTGAGTAAAAATAACAAAGAACAAACGCTGCTAGGTGTTACGGGCTCTGGTAAGACTTTTACTATGGCAAATGTCGTGCAACAAGTCCAAAAGCCAACGCTTGTTTTGTGCCACAACAAAACACTGGCCGCGCAACTGTATAACGAGTTCAAAAACTTTTTCCCAAATAACGCAGTACATTATTTTGTTAGTTACTTTGATTACTACCAACCAGAGGCCTACATCGCTCGCAGCGATACATATATAGAAAAAGACAGCCAAATAAACGAAGAAATAGATCGATTAAGGCATGCAGCAACGGATTCATTGCTAACACGTCGTGATGTGTTGATTGTCGCCAGTGTAAGTTGTATTTACGGCATCGGATCAGTAGATGATTACGGAAGCCTGGCGGTAAATGTAAGAAAAGGCGAACGACGCGTACGTGATAAGTTTTTGCGTCAACTAAATGATATACAGTACGAGAGAAACGATATAGATTTTCACCGAGGTACATTCCGAGTTCGAGGTGACGTTGTTGACGTTTTCCCAGCTAGTGAAGAGTTGGGATACCGGGTGGAATTTTTTGGCGATGAAGTCGAGAGAATTCTAAAACTAGATCCATTGACAGGCGAGATATTAGATAAGTTAAGAGAATTAAAGATTTTCCCCAGTAGTCACTATGTTACGCCCGAGACAAAGCTGAAAATGGCAATGGGAAAAATTCGTACAGAGCTACAAGAGCGTTTGAAATACTTCAAAAAAAACGGTCTATTGTTAGAGGCTCAACGTCTTGAGCAACGTACCAATTTTGACCTGGAAATGATGGAAGAGACAGGTTTCGTGAAGGGTATCGAAAACTACAGTCGATACCTAACTAACCGTGAAGAGGGTGACCAGCCAGCAACATTATTAGATTATTTTCCTGATGACTTTTTGATGTTCATCGATGAGTCACACATGACTTTGCCGCAGGTCCGTGGAATGTATAACGGTGACAGGGCTAGGAAAGAAGTATTGGTAGAGCATGGTTTCCGTTTACCGAGTGCCCTCGACAATCGCCCGCTAACTTTTAGCGAGTTCGAACGACACGTTAATAAGGTTATATATGTGAGTGCTACTCCGGCTGATTACGAGCTCAGCCGTAGCCCAGAGCCCGTCCAGCAGGTTATTCGTCCGACCTTCCTAATTGATCCGCCGATAGATGTTCGCCCAGTTGATGGCCAGGTAGACGATTTGATAAACGAGATTAGAGAGGCGATAGAAAAACACCATCGAGTGTTGGTGACTACTCTGACAAAACGTATGGCCGAAGACTTGACCGACTATTTGAAAGAAATCAATATCAAGGTTACGTATCTACACAGTGATGTTGATACGTTGGAACGGACGGATATTTTACGTGATTTGCGTCTGGGCACTTATGACGTAGTTGTAGGTATTAATCTGCTTAGAGAAGGCCTTGATTTGCCAGAGGTTAGCCTAGTGGCCATTTTAGACGCCGATAAAGAAGGATTCCTTCGTAGTGAACAAGCACTAATCCAGACTATCGGGCGGGCGGCGCGACATGTAGATGGTCGGGTGATAATGTATGCCAACAATGTTACGGGTAGCATGAAACGCGCTATTGACGAGACTAACCGCCGGCGAAAAATTCAGACTGCTTATAATGAAGAACACGGGATAACGCCAGAGGGGATTTCTAATGCGATTGCTTCAAGTATGCGGTCCGAGGAAGAAAGGGCTCCTAAAAAGCTTAACCTGAAAAAAATACCGAAAGAAGAATATGGATCAATGGTTCGTGATTTGACTGGTCAGATGGATCTGGCCAGCGCCAATCTCGAATTTGAAAAAGCTGCCGAACTCCGCGACCTAATCGCAGAAATAAAATCCAAAATCTAAGCCGCTAAACCGTGCAACTCTTTATGGGTGTCAATAACCCACCTTGCAACTCGATCAGGCTTTGCCTGGGGACCTAGATGTCCAATTCCTTTAATTTTTTGTCTCAAGTGAACAACGCCATCGGTCGCATCTTCTGATACAGCAACAAGTATATCGTGTTCGCCGTCGGCGTATGCTGTCTGGATACCGGCATGACCCAAATTAATCACAAGATCCATTATATTTTCAGTAAGACATGACTTGATCTCGCCTGCTGTACGTGTTGGGGCAGACAAAATATAATCAAACATACCTAGAATATACCTTGGGTCAATGTCGATATTACCGCTACGCAAAAAAGGAAGGAACTCCTTTTTAATAGAACCGAGTAATTTTCTAGGGACATTTCTGGCAAGTTGAGGTAGGGTGGGCGACCCAAATCCTATACACTCTAGGAAAAATACCGAGTCAACGGTTTGTTGTCTGTGCTCAGCGTAGCGCGCCGCGGCAGGCCCACCCATGGAGTGAGGTAATAATAGAAGCTTATTTTTGACCACTTCAATTTCATTTTCGTTATCTGATGAACTGCCCTCCGGAGGCTCAGTATCTGTAAAGTTTATTTCTACGTGATTGGCCAGGTCTATCACAATAGCACTGATAGTTTCTTCATGTGTCAGCTGAGGATCATTCCAATGCTCTTTTGCCCCTTTGCCATCTTTTCGTACCGGATCATATGTAAAAGATGGGACATCTCTATCTTCGAATGCGTCTCTTAATACTCTCGATGTAAATTTTCTTGCCCCGAAACCTGGAACAATACCCACAATAACCCCGGGGAGGGGGTTTTCTGCACCAGCTGGCTGGTAAGAATATCTCGTAGTGCCATCGCCAACTTGGACGACCCCGTGTATCAGATCCGGTTTGATTCTTGGTTCTGTGTCACCCGCAATAAATAAACCTTCGCTAGTTTCTGGCGAAGGTTTATATGGGTCTCTTAAAACTGTTAAGTGGGGTCCGCCTGGACCGCCTGGAGATGAAAGTTCGGGTGCCTCTGCTGTTGCTAAAGCCATTCTGCTCCTTTTTGCTTGCGCTTACTATTAATTGTACGCCTAGTATTGCAATATGCAATTAGCTAATTTAAGCCTCTTTTTACTTCCTATATTTGATATACTAGTTGATACAGATGGCAAAACTTTCGCGAGAAGAAGTATTAAAATTGGCAAAACTATCCCGACTGCGTTTAACAGACGAAGAGATAGACCAGTTCGGCGCGGAAATTTCCGAAATTCTAGAATACGTAGAACAGCTAGGCAAAGTTGATACTAAAGGGTTAAAACCAACTTCGCAGGTTACGGGGTTAGTTAACGTTACACGGCCAGATGAAGAGATAAATTATCAGGCAAAACCGGCTGACTTGCTAAAAAACGCACCAGCGGTTGAAAAAAAACAGTTCAAAGTAAAACGGGTTTTAGGGTAAATAGTATGAAGTGGTCGCCGCTTGTTGATATTGCCAAAGGAGTCCAGGATCAGTCCGTGACTGCTGTCGCGCTAGTGGAAAGTGCCTACAAAGAATTAGAAAACAATAAGGATTTTCAGACAACAATCTCGACTACAAAGGAACGTGCCTTGCAGAGAGCGAAGGAAGTTGACGAATTAGTAAAAAACGGCAAACCGGGCGGCAGATTAGCCGGCGTCCCGTTTATTGCCAAGGATAACTTTTTGACTTTTGGCGGCCAGACTACCGCGGCCAGCAACATACTAAAAGGTTTTAAAGCGCCGTATCAAGCAACCGCGATCGAACGCCTAGAGGCTGAAGGCGCAATTTGTATAGCAAAGGCAAATTTGGATGCTTTTGCTCATGGGTCTTCAACAGAAAACAGTGACTTTTTCACAACCAAAAACCCACATGATAAAACACGGGTCCCGGGTGGTTCTTCTGGTGGTTCTGCCGCAGCAGTAGCACTAGGTATAGTGCCTTTTGC
>CAZBSC010000008.1:0-33175 GCA_964494845.1 uncultured Candidatus Saccharibacteria bacterium
AGCGAGGCACGACCAAAAGAAGATCGTCCACAACGAAGTTTTAACTAAAACTTCTTGTGCGATTTTAAAAAGCCCTCCACATGGAGGGCTTTTTGCTTGGTTTTTGAGAATTTGTTATTGAGACATCAAGCAATAAATAATTCCATAAACTTTGCGTATTCTATAAAAATAGTCTATAATAACATTGTAAAAATTTGTTCAGGAAGTAAATATGGCAGATTACGAAGAAGCAGAAGCGCAGGCATGGCTTAGAACTAGACCCGATGTGGTTAGTAGTAAAATACCTGCCCAAATCAAAGAGATGAGAACACGCCGCCTAGGTTATGCCGGCCTAATGGGTGGCAAAATCCTTAGTGTAAATTGGAGATTTGTTACTCCCGATGATACTGTTGCTAGGATTACAATTCAGCATCCAAATTTTTTGTTACCAGATTACGATCAAGACCATAATCAGTTTGCTGCATTCGGCGTACCAGGGGAGGACTCCGATGGTGAGAGGCGTTTGACGCTGAGAGCAAGAATCGGGGGCACTTTAATGAATGAATTAGGGGTTGATCTTGAGGGAGATGCAACCATACTCGGTCAGGGGGAGCCTACGGAAGCAAGCCTGCAGTTATGGCTAGATAGAGCTGACCTTTATCAAGAGGGTTGCATGAATGTAGTAGCGTATAGTCAGCCTCGGTAAGACCCAGCGGCTACAAAAAAATTCATCCTGACCATACATGGTTTATGCGACCAATACAGTCTTCCTCAACTATGTTTTAACTAAGACTTCTAAGACGAAATTCAAAAAGCCCCCAGGGAAACCCGGGGGCTTTTTTTGTTTATCTTCATAAGCCTAAGAAATGCTCAACCGACTGCCCAGTTTGTTCGACAAGTACAGGTAACGGGTTGTGTGGCGAAGCAAAAGGTTGCATCATTAAATCATTCAGCCTGTCGTAGCCCAAGAAATCACTGACCCGGGTCCCTGGTTCCGGGAGCCGGATCTTTGTTTGATCAGCGACAATAAAAGTACCCAAGGGCATTCTTATTTGTCTCCCGGTTCCGTCTATGTGTGTGCAGGTACGCTGTTCAATAGTCCCAGTTTTTAAATGACCTGCTGCGGGTAGAAGCTCGTACCAGCTCAGCCAGGTTGGCATTTTTTCATGTGTCGCTGGGCTCAACCTAAACGCACCAAGTGTACCATCACCTATAAAAGCCAATGATGATATTGTTGGGTCAGCGATAACATCGAGGGTCTCTTCATGACTAGGACTTTCTATCAAAATCACTCGAGCCATTCCTCTAACTGCTGCTTCACGATCAGCAACGCGCAGAGCCTCATCAGTTAACAGATCATATTTCCCAGCTCGGGTTATTGGTGGGCAAACGAGGATTGCAAGCATTCCTTGACTATCTTCTATCCCGAAGTTAGCACCGCGTAACATTTCCGCGTGTTGTTCATGTTGCTTTCTTAAGACAGGCACACGACTGTTTGACTTAGCTGCTTTACTCATCTTGGTTGGCTAATATAACATCAAAAAGATACTTTGTCGACACAAGCTACTCACTAAGCTTAGCTTGTTGATTGGCAAAGTCACAAATTATTTTTGCATATAACTGGGCTGTCTGACTGTGGCTTTGGGCTATGGTTGCATTTCTGGCGGGCTCGACCGACTAATCGCACATCTGGCACTCGTCCTCGAAATAAACTTCTGCGGGCGAGCTTGATGACCGAACCGGCCCCTATGGGGTATCCTGTTCGAACCAAGCCAACCCGACGAGGTGAAAATAAAAATACCTCCTTACGGAGGCATATTCATTTTCACTGGCGGGCTCGACCGGATTCGAACCGGCGATCTTCTCCGTGACAGGGAGACGTGATAGGCCAACTTCACTACGAGCCCGTATTTATTTATAAAAGAACAGATGTGATGATAGCATTTGAGTTACAAAAAAGCAACAAAACTCATCTGTTAATTTGCTATAATACGCTGGCGATATACAGAAGTATGCCACCGTAGCTCAGTTGGTAGAGCAACACACTCGTAACGTGTAGGTCAGCAGTTCGATTCTGCTCGGTGGCTCCAGCGGGTATCGTATAGTGGTTAATATGCGACCTTCCCAAGGTCGAGAGGAGAGTTCGATTCTCTCTATCCGCACCAATCAATTTTATGAAAACAGCTGAAATTCACAACTTTACTCCCGACTTATTAGAGGAACAACTTGCTTTGGGTTGGTGCGTTATACCGAGTGCGGTTGACGACAATGTTCTTTGTGACCTTGAAGCTTCTCTCGATCCAAACTCTTGGTCTTTAAAGTTCCCAGAAGGCCCCAAAAGGGATGAGAACCCTCTTTACTACGGTTACGGCACAAATTTCCACAATCAATGGTATATGCAACTTCGTCAAGGAAGATACAGTACACTCAACTTCTTGATGGAGGGCTTGCGACAAAAAGTACAAGCCAATGCGACAATTCTAGAGGATGAGGAATTGGTCTCTTGGGGAAATGATACATGGGGCTTAACCGACCGTATAAGAAAGGTTGGGAGGAAAGCATTTCCTGATATTTTCCCTGTTTCTGATCTAGAGAGAGCTAAAAGTCAGTATTCAAGTGGTGTGCACAAAATTGAGCCCGGTGGTCACGTAGCGGCGCATATCGATGGCGAAGTCGTACGAGGCGAAAGGGGGTTCAATGTTTTATTAATAATAGATCATGATCCTGAAGTAGATGCTGGGCTGGAATTTGGAGGCACATCAGAAAAACCCGGATTTTGGCAGCATGTTTCGGCGCATCGTGGGGACATTGTATTGATTGGTAAATGGGCTTGGCACAGATACAGCTATCCTGATGATGCTATCAAGCCGCGTTATACCTCGCTTTTTTCCTACCACAACATGGGCTATCATCTTGATGGTCATTTTGAGTAACAAATGATATCTGAACATTTAACATTCTAGGCTATAATAAAATCAAACCATGCAAGTCCCAAAAAAATATTTCCATGATCGATTGATTCTTTTCTTACTGAGCATAAATGCTTTTTTTACCCTGTTAACATCTATACTAATTCTACTTAGATTAGACAGTAACAGTACCGATAGTTACTTGGTCCAGTATCGATCCAATCTTGGCATTGGCGGTTACCAGTATCAGAGTAACGGCGCTACATTTTTCACTATTATTCTGTTTGCAGTCGTTATTTTTGTCATAAATACCATCCTAAGCATGCGTATTTACGACGAAAAAAGAGATTTTTCAGTAGTTATACTTTCATTGGGTACTTTGTTGGTAGTTTTGACGCTGATTGTTAGTAACGCCATGCTTGTACTCTAATGACCAACCTCGAGATTCCACTAAAAGAAGAAAAAACACTACATTACAGGTTATTTGAGATATTACCAGGAGCGCTTAGCTGGAGTATTTTGATTGCGCCATTCGCTCTAAGTCTAATAAGTCCCAGCATTACGGCTCTGTTAGTTATAGTTTTTTTCTTGATTTGGTTTGTTCGGGCAATCGGTCTGAATATTCGAGTGCTCCAAGGCTGGAGGACGACCAGCCAGCAGCAAAAATATTCCTGGGACAAAATGCTAGATGATTTGGGCAAACTCCAGGTCAATCACAAGGGCAAAAACGTTCCAAAATGGCACGCCGAGACAGTCAATAGACTAATAAAGACACCTACCCCTATAAGACCGAGTGAAATTGTTCATGCAATATTTGTATTTGCCTATAACGAAGGGATAGAAGTCTTGGAGCCTACCGTTCAATCTGTATTGGACTCTACTTATGACATGAAGAAAGCTATATTGGTGCTCGCTTATGAAGAACGTGACGGGGCACAGGCCGAGCCAGCAATGCTCACTATTGCCAAAAAATATGGCAACCGGTTTCTTCATACATTAACAACCAAACATCCTCTGACCCCTGGTGAAGTTCGGGGCAAAGGAGGCAACTTTAACTACGCTGCCCGTAAGCTACAGCAATATCTAGAAGAAAACAAAATCGATCCGTCCAAAGTCATGGTGACTATGCTGGATTCTGATAATCGGCCCCATAAAATGTACTTTGCTGCTCTCAGTTATATTTATGCCGCCACGCCAGATCCAAAACATTCGTCCTATCAGCCTATACCAATGTATACCAACAATATTTGGGACGCCCCAGCACCGATGAGGGTTATTGCAACAGGGAACTCTTTTTGGAATATGGTTCTTTCGATGCGACCACATATGCTTCGCAATTTTTCATCCCACTCTCAGCCTATGGATGCGCTAATTGATACCGATTTCTTGAGTACGAGGACGATTGTAGAGGATGGACATCAGTTTTGGCGCACATATTTCCGATACGATGGAAACCATATTGTATATCCGATATATGTACCGATCTACCAGGATGCCGTGTTGTCGAGTACTTACCGCAAGACGATAAAAGCCCAGTTTGCTCAAATACGTCGGTGGGCTTATGGTGCATCGGACATTGCATATGTCGCTGACAAGGCTTTTTTTACAAAAAATAAAATCTCTAAAACAGATAGACTATTCAAGTTTCTTAGGTTGCTAGAAGGGCACGTGTCATGGGCAACAGCACCGTTGATATTGGCCTTTGCCGCTTTTGTACCTCTGTTGTTTAATTCGGAAAGCTATACAGCCATACAGCTGCCAATTATTGCTAGTCGCATTCAAACAGTAGCGCTTGCGGGTATTTTTATTACTTTTTTCCTCAGCTTTAAGGCTTTGCCACCCAAACCGGCGCGTTATAAGCGCTCTCGCTCAGTGTTTATGATCTTGCAATGGGTGTTACTACCGGTAACCACGATACTTTTCAACGCAATGGCAGCATTGAACTCCCAGACGCGGCTGATGTTCGGTCGGTATCTAGACAAGTTCGATGTAACAGATAAATCTGTAAAGAGGTAGCATCTAGCGATTAGGGTGGAAGGCTTCGTATTGTACTGCCGCCGCCTTGTCGAATTGGCGTAGTGCTGCCAGTACATTCTTGATGACTAGGTTTCGTTGAACTGTTGTCCCTGGTGACGAGGTGAATAGTCGATGCATTATCGTGTCTGTGAGGTGTTTTGCGTCCTCTTCAGGGCTTTTTCTATGCTTACAGGCCTCATAGACGCTTATTAGCAACTTCGTCTCAGAGAAAGGCTCTATGGGGCTTCCTGGTCTGTTGTATACAAACAAAGACCCATAATCAACAGTTTCAACAGTGGTAAACAGAGATTTACAAGCGGGGCAGGCGCGGCGCCGCCAAACCGAATTAGTCCTTTTCTGCGGACGAGAGTTAGTAACCGCAAGTTTTGACTGACAATATACACAAACCATTTCTTAACTCCTCTCGATCCTTAGTAAATTGGGATTCATTTCGAATTTACTAAGCAAAAATAGGGGAGAACAGCCCCTTACGGCTTGACGTATGGGCGCGTTAGGAGGGGGCGTCCCCCTTCTAAAGAACGAGCGTAGCGGGTGGTAAACCATATCCATATATTGTCATAACGCTGTCAATAATGCTAGTGGATAATTATATAAAAACAGTGGGTAAGTTTATTAATCAAAAAATCCTCTCTCGAGTTATCGAAAGAGGATTTTTTACAATTCTATCTGCTATTTGACGGCAGTCACTGTGCTACGAGGTCGTCGTATTCGGTTGCCCCGACGGATGCCGGTTACGAACTTCAACTCTTCGTAGAACAGCTGAAAGTCTTCTAATGAAGACTTGCGTCTGTTATTTGTACTCACACATGAGCCTCGTTTAACTGGTACATGCTATCAGCGACGGCTGTTCATGTCAAGCATAAGTGGGTAGGATGCTATACTATTAAGATGAAACAACCCACGCCATCTACCCCTGTATTTAAATACAAAAATATCACAGATGGTGTACGTTCAGGTATTTTACGGACCCGTGCTGGTTTGGCGCATACTCCAACCTTCATGCCTGACGGTACTCGTGGAGCAGTTAAAAGCTTGAGCCCGCAGCAGGTAACAGATACGGGGGTTCAAATAGTGCTCGCGAATACCTACCATCTGCATATGCAGCCGGGTGAAAAAGTTATAAAGAGGCTAGGCGGGTTACATGTATTTGCTAATAGAAAAGGTCCAATACTGACTGACTCTGGTGGTTTCCAGGTATTTTCACTGTCGCACATTAATAAAATCACGGAAGAGGGTGTAACTTTCAAAAATCCCAGCAATGGTGACCAGATTTTTCTCTCACCAGAAAAGTCTATCCAGATCCAGATGGATTTGGGCGCTGATATGATGGTGGCCTTTGATGACGTTACCGCATTGGATGCCAAAGGGCGCAATCGTACGCTAGAGGCGTTCGAGAGGACACATAGATGGCTAGAGCGCTCGATAGCAGAGTTCAAGAGATTGACTAAAAATATGTCCGATAACGAACGTCCTTTGCTGTTCGGTGTAGTTCAGGGAGGTCTCGATAAGGAGCTAAGGAAAAAAAGTCTAGAGCTAGTACAGCAAACAGAGGTGGACGGTATCGCTATCGGCGGGTTATCAGTTGGAGAATCCAGACCGGAAATGTACGATATTCTGTCGTTCTTGGCTCCGCATTACGATCCAGATCGTCCACATTTCTTGCTTGGTGTCGGCACGCCGCCAGATCTAAGATTCGGCATCCAGCACGGAATAGATATGTTCGACTGTGTTTTGCCCACCCGTAACGCAAGACACGGCTTTGCCTGGGTAACGGGGGACGAGAAGCTCCAACTGACCAATAAAAAATTTGCTTCGGACACCAAGGTTATTGATCCGGGTTGCGACTGTTATTCCTGTCAGCAAGGATTTTCTCGAGGGTTCCTGCGTCATCAGTTCAAAGTAGGTGAGCCGTTGGCGGGCTCATTGGTGTCCATTCATAATATTCGTTATCTAGAACGCCTCTGCGAAGAATACAGAAAATAAAAAATTCGAAGATGGACCTGGTGGTGGGCGGTACAGGATTCGAACCTGTCACCTCTACAACGTCAATGTAGCGCTCTAGCCAAATGAGCTAACCGCCCTTATTCGCATTTAAGGATATCAAAAACAGGGGAGAATGAATAGTCCACAGGTTCTGTAAACAAAACAACAATAAAGTACTAGCATTATGATACTAGCCTATGTATACTCTTGTGTACGGGTGAAGTTTCCAGAGGTGTTGAAACTTCCGAGAAGCCTTAGAAATGTCGTGCTTATTTGCGAGAAAGCGCGACATTTTTATTTGTCTGATATAATACCGGCAGGCAATGAAGTGGACTCACCACCCATGGAGCCTCGTGAACAGTTCTGCACCGCACGTTAACAGGGGCACTAAGAGTGAAAGATTTCGGTGGAACAGCCTGGCGACGGGCCCGAAACGCGTAACAGATTGAATGTATTTGCGAGAATATTGAATCTGGAACGCGTTTTTTATTTATAAAAAGGAGAAAACAATGGCCGATCAAGACAAACTACAAATAATGCGACATAGTATGGCGCACGTCATGGCCACCGCAATCCAGCAAAAATGGCCAAAAACTAAATTTGGGGTTGGTCCAGCGGTAGAAAATGGCTTTTATTACGACGTAGACCTCGGTGACGATAGTTTGTCTGAAGATGACCTAGCTGATTTAGAAAAAGAGATGAAAAAAATCATCAAGGCTGATCAGCCGTTTGAAAAATCAGAATTATCAATCGATGAAGCCCTTGTCTGGGCCAAAGATTCACAGCAGCCATATAAAGAAGAGTTATTGAACGATTTAATGCGTGCCGGTACCACTGTCGCCAAAGATCTAGATGCTGATGAGCTGGGGACTATAACGGGTGGAGACAGCAAGGTAGACAAAGTGTCATTTTATAAAAATGGCTCATTCACCGACCTTTGCCGGGGCCCGCACGTAGAGAGTACTGGCAAAGTTGGGGCTTTCAAGTTAATGCGTGTATCTGGAGCGTATTGGCGCGGTAAGGAGGGGAACCCCCAGATGCAGCGTATTTACGGGGTTGCATTTGAAACAGAGAAAGAACTCCGCCAACACTTGAATATGCTTGAAGAAGCTAAAAAACGAGACCACCGCGTTATTGGTGAAAAGCTAAATCTTTTCTTTTTATCTGATATTGTTGGAGCCGGACTTCCGCTTATGATGCCAAAAGGTGAAATCATCAAGAAGACACTAATGGATTATATGAGGAGTAAAGAAGAAGCTAGAGGCTACCAGTATGTTTCTACCCCCGTACTAACTCAGCGAAAATTGTATGAATTATCTGGTCATGCTGATTACTTTCTCGATGATATGTATGCAACAGAGATAGATGAAGAAGGGAATCAGTTTTTCTTAAAGCCTATGAACTGTCCACATCATCATATGATTTATAACAAAATGGTTGAGAGTTATCGGGATCTTCCGTTGCGCCTAAGTGAGCATGCGGGTTTATACCGCTACGAGTTATCAGGCACCCTTACAGGATTAATTCGAATGCGCGGGCCCATCACACAAAACGATTCTCATACATATGTCACAAAGGATCAACTCAAACAAGAATTTAAAGATGTATTAGAACTTTTCAGAGAGGTATATCAAGAAACAGGTATTGACGACTATTGGTTCAGACTCTCGTTACCAGATTTTGATAAGGATAAATTTGTGGATGATCCAAAAAAATGGGACTTTGCTGCTGAAGTTATAAGAGAAGTCTTAGAAGAATCTGGCTTGCCATATGTTGAAGGGGTGGGCGAAGCGGCTTTCTATGGTCCGAAGGTAGATGTTCAAACCAGGAATGTCCTAGGGAAAGAAGACACGATCGCGACCGTTCAGTTAGATATTCTGGTTCCAGAAAGAATGGACCTAACCTATGTTGATGTAGATGGTCAAAAGAAATACCCGTATATAATTCACAAAAGCATTATGGGTGCGTTCGAGCGTTTCATGGCGTTCTTATTAGAGAAGACGGCTGGTAATTTACCGGTGTGGCTTGCGCCGGAACAAATTAGACTGGTTACTGTAAATCAGGAAGAACCAACAGTAAAGTGCGCAGAAAACATCCTCGAGAAGGCAAAAAAGCTAGGGTTGCGTGTCTATCTGGATAACTCCAGTGAGTCCGTGGGCAAAAAAATCCGCGAATCTGAGATTATGAAAGTTCCGTACACTCTGGTTATTGGTGAAAAAGAAATCGAGTCAGGCAACGTCATGCCCCGAATCCGCAGTGATATCTCTGCCGGAGCAAGTAATGAAACTGTGAGCATCGAACAGTTCCTGGAAACGGTGGCGAACGAGGCTAAATCACGCGTAACACATAGCTTGCTCAATGGCTGAAAACTTCCGGGACCAAGTTTATAGGCTAGTGGCTCAAATACCAAAAGGAAGAGTCATGACTTATGGCCAGATTGCTACTTTATGCGGACGACCGAGAGCGGCTCGTATTGTCGGTGGCGTAGCGCATTACGGAGATCTAGATCTGCCATGGCAGCGTGTTGTAAAAAAAGACGGCTCATTAGCCGAGGGTTATCCTGGTGGCACAGAGGGCCACAAGACCGCTCTAGAAGCCGAAGGCATACAAGTAGACGAGCACTATAAAATAGCTATTGAGGGCCTATTATGGCGCCCATAAAGCCTCCTTTGGTGGTGGTTGTCGGTGAAACAGCGTCTGGGAAGACGGCTTTAGGGCTTGAACTGGCTGAAAAGTTTGGTGGCGAGATAATATGTGCCGATAGCCGCACTATCTACAGAGGCATGGATATTGGGACGGCGAAACCTACTAATGAAGAGCAAAGTATAGTACCACACCATCTGCTAGATATTAGAAACCCAGATGAGACATATACAGTGGCGCAATTTCAGGCGGATGCTCGAGAAGCAATAATAGATATTAGTAGCAGGGGCAAACTGCCAATTATGGTTGGAGGCAGCGGATTGTACATTGACTCCGTCATTTATGACTATTCCTTCTACTCTGATGGTATTAGAGATAAATCAAATCCCCGACATTTAGCAGATGGATCAGGCTCGCAGGATAAGGTGTTGCGCGCAAACACCTTAGTTATTGGCATCCAACGCGACAAGGGCGACCTAGAAAATCGTATTAAAAAACGCGTCGATATCATGCTTGAAGCCGGTTTGGTTGATGAAGTAAGTAGACTTATTGCGAAATATGGCCGAGACAAACCAGCACTCAGCGGAATATGCTACCAAATCTTTGCTGATTACTTAGAGGGTCGTATATCTTTGGACGAAGCTCGTCAAAAATTTGTTCACGGGGATATGGTACTCGCAAAAAAACAACGAACTTGGTTCAAGCGCAACAAAAGTATTCATTGGGTAAATAACAGTGGTGTTGCTGTTGACATTACGACAACA
Organism: uncultured Candidatus Saccharibacteria bacterium; assembly: GCA_964494845.1. Lineage (GTDB taxonomy): Bacteria > Patescibacteriota > Saccharimonadia > Saccharimonadales > JAGQNJ01 > CAYRSA01. Next base: position 10,316 of record CAZBSC010000008.1, read on the forward strand.
TTTTTGAACAATTTAGATTGACACTATTGATAGTAGTGAATAAAAGTTCTGTTATAATGAACACATGATCGAGCAGTTATTTGGGAGCAAGACGAGGGTTAAACTGTTGCAGCTATTCTATACCAATCCTAACCGATCGTTTTATGTGCGCGAGATTACGCGCAAAATTGATGAACAAATAAACTCAGTCAGACGTGAGCTGGCAAACTTGTTGAGTATAGGTATTATTTCGTCCGCGGATGACAATACCAATAAATTGTATTACGAAGTCGACCAGACATTTGAGTATTACGATGCATTGTCGGCCATTTTCGGTACAAAAAGAAAAACGACAGCAAAAACAATCCCCGCAAAAAATGAAGATAAGTCTGATATTACCTCAGTAGGCAATGTAGAGCTGGCGATTTTAACAGGACAGTTCACCAGAGATGAAAGCGCCGGAATTGATTTATTGATCGTCGGCGATACCAACCATACAAAAGTTCAGAAATTTGTTGATGAGTTCGAGGCAAAAGAAAATAAAGAAATCCGCTATACTGTTATGACTAGGAAAGATTTTGAATATCGCCGGCAGGTAAAGGATCGTTTTATAAATACCGTACTATCTGCCAAGAGGCAGGTACTAGTCGATAAACATAAATTATTAGAAACAAAATAAGGAGTATAGACAGATGGAATTTCAGTATTTTGGTGCAAATTGTGTGAAAATGGTGACCAAAGACGCCAGTATAGTAGTTGATGATGAGTTGGAGGCCCTAGGTTTAAAGAGCATCACAAAAGACGGTGATATTACCATAGCGACAAGATTTGATATGCCCGTGGCGGAAAGTGGCCAGCTTAGTATTAAGCAACCCGGAGAATACGAAGTGTCAAAGGTGGCTATACAAGGCATACCTGTCCGGTCACATATGGATGAAGAAGGCAAGCAGTCGGCGACCATATTCAAGCTCACGACAACAGAGCTACGCGTAGCAGTTGTGGGCCACATACACCCTGATTTAGACGAGGAGCAATTAGAGGCAATTGGTGTTGTTGATGTACTAATCGTCCCAGTTGGTGGAAATGGATATACACTGGATGCTATTGGAGCACTGAAAGTTATTAAGAAAATAGAGCCCAAGATTGTTATCCCTGTCCACTACAACGACCCAAAAATTAAATACGAGGTCCCACAGGTAGAACTTGAAGATGCTCTAAAAAACATGGCCATGGAGCCGACCGAAACAACAGACAAGCTAAAACTAAAAGCTAGTGATCTACCAGAGAACACTCAGCTTATTGTCTTGAACCGTCAATAAAAAACTCTCGTATGTCACGAGAGTAAGTGTTCTTTGAGCTTAGGATGTTTATTTATTGCTAGGGGTAAGTTCGGCTACATTGCTACCGGAAGTAATTACGCCTTTTTTCTTTAGAGTGCGTATAGCTTGAGTGCTTAGTTTCATTTTGACCTTTTTGCCATCAATAACTAGGGTTTTAGTCTGAAGGTTTGGCTTCCATACTTTTTTAGTGCGCCTAAGAGAGAAGCTCACATTGTGGCCGAATTGTTTGCCTTTGCCGGTTAATTCACACTTTTGCATAATTGAGAGTTAATTGTATCTGTTTTGTCTCTGATAGTCAATATCAGAAAATCCTATATACTATAAGCACTATGGTTGGCGATCTAACACTATTTAATGTTGCGGTACTATTGTTTTCAATAATCATTGGTGTATCTATGCACGAAGCCATGCATGGTTTTGCCGCACACTGGCTAGGCGATAGCACAGCGCTACACGCTGGAAGATTAACGCTTAACCCCTTAAAACACGTTGATTTATTAACAACGATACTACTCCCTTTGGGTTTAATCCTGTTAGGTTTGCCTCCTTTTCTTATTGCAAAACCTGTTCCATTCAACCCCTGGAATGTTAAATATGAAGAATTTGGCGTAGCTATCATTGGGCTTGCTGGGCCGTTTACAAACTTGGTTTTGGCAACCGTAATAGCTATTTTTGTACGAATATCGGGTGTGGCAGTTGGAACTGATGTATTTCTTGCACTATCGACCTTCGTTCAGATCAATATTGCTTTGTTTATTTTTAATCTTATTCCATTTCCTCCCCTTGATGGATCGCGAGTACTCTATGCGTTTGCGCCAGAGCCCCTGCAGAAATTCATGCAACAGATAGAGGGCATGGGATTTATTGCTATTTTGATATTTATGATTTTACTATTCCCACTGTTGAGACCAGCATTTCTGGGATTAAACGGATTTTTCTATACATTACTATTAGGCTAGGGTGTATAATTAGATTGCTGAGTTTTTCAGCAAGCCAACAATGATTATCTAACACTATCATTTAGGAATCTCAATATTAGAACTTGCCAGCGGGCGGGTGAATGCGAGTATCCACCTGGGTTAACCAGATTAATCATACGGCTTGTCAGGCTCAGCTTTTTTATTGTCAAAAATTGGTCGGGGTGACAGGACTCGCCTACATTCTGCAGGCCCGAAACTTCATGATTGACAACCAGTTGTCATCAGAAGGTTTCCTTGCGGACAGCCACTGGCTATCCTCACCTACGACCTCTGGGATTGCAACTTAAATCTAATATCCTTACCAACCAAAAAACCGCCCAGAAGGACGGCTCTTTGGTTGGTCGGGGTGACAGGACTTGAACCTGCGACCTCACGGCCCCCAGCCGTACGCGCTACCAACTGCGCTACACCCCGAAATATGCTTCGTTATTCTAACTTAAATCACAAAAGTATCCTATAATGAATCAAATGTGGAAAGAAGATAAAAATCAGTTATATCAAAAGTTTACCTTTGATGGTTTCGTTCAGGCTATGGAGTTCGTGAATAAGGTCGCAAAGGTATCTGAAAGTGCGAATCACCACCCTAAAATAGAAATTAATTGGAATACCGTAGAGCTTTGGCTGACAACACACGACAAGGACAACACAGTTACAGACAAAGACAAACATCTGGCCGTACAGATTGATACCTTAGTTCAGGGCAAAACATCAAAGTCATCGACGCTTCCTCAAGAGATCAAATTTTACGGAGATGGGGGATCGCGCGGTAATCCTGGACCAGCGGCCTGTGGATTTGTTCTGATGGATATGGAGGATAAAATCTTGGAAACGGGTGGAGAATACATGGGCATTACCACTAATAATCAGGCGGAGTATCACTCACTAGAGATGGGATTGCAGCTAGCAGGAGAGTTGGGCGCAAAAAAAGTCCATGTTTATATGGATAGCATGCTGGTGGTGAACCAGCTAAAAGGTATATACAAGGTCAGAAGTATGGATTTAATGCCCCGGTTCAAGAATATTCAGTCACTAGCAAAGCAATTTACAGAGGTAAACTATACTCATGTTCCGCGGGCGCTAAACTCTACTGCCGATGCTGAAGTAAATAGAATACTAGATAGCGTATAATGTATCCACCAGGTTACTGGCTAATCGCCTGATTTATTTTAGGAGGAAAGTCCGGGCAACATAGGGAATGACAGTTGCTAACGGCAACCAGAGGTGACTCTAGGGAAAGTGCCACAGAAACTATACCGGCCCTAGGGCCAAGGGTGAAAAGAGTGAGGTAAGAGCTCACGATATGTTACGGTGACGTGACGTGCATGGTAAACCCTGTCTGTTGCAAGGAGTACATTCAAGCCCTTCGGGGTTGGTTCCCGCCAGAATGTACGCGCATCCGCTTGATCTGCCGAGCGATCGGTAGGCTAGATAGATGATTAGTCTCGACAAAACCCGGCTTACAGGTAACCTGGTGCCTAGAGAAATCAAAAACCGCTCATATTTTGAGCGGTTTTTTTGTAGTATAGCTTTGTGCTATTTTTTAGCTACTTTTACAACCTCGGCGAAAGCTTTCGGCTCATTCACTGCTAATTCTGCCAATACTTTTCGGTCAATACCGATATTTGCTTTTTTAAGGCTAGCAATAAGGCGACTATAAGTTGTGCCGTGCGTGCGCGCTGCAGCGTTAATGCGAGTATTCCACAGCGCTCTAAAGGTTCGCTTACGGTTTTTTCGGTCCCTGGTAGCGTTCTGAAGTGATCGAACTAGGGCTTGTTTGCCACGACGCACACTTGATGTGTGGGCATGGGTCATGCCTTTTGTGGCTTTTCTAATTTTTTGATGTCGTCTGTGGGTTGTAACCCCTCGTTTTACTCTCATTTTCTATGCTCCAAGTCTTCGCTTAAGGGTTTTAGCTTGTTTGCCGATTATTTCTTCAACTCCGGCAAAACCGCGCTTTCTAGATGCGCTTTTCTTCATAAGGTTGTGATGTCCGGAAGCACGGCGCCGCAAAACTTTGCCAGTCTTTGTAACCTTTACTCGGTCTTTTGTGCCGCTATGCGTTTTTAGCTTTGACATTATTGCTCCTTATTACGAATATTATTTGCTTACCTGTCATTTGTGGTAATTGGTCGACAGCTATTGTATCACCAAATCGCTGGATTATTTTTTCTGCTAGCTGAAATCCCAGGTCTTTATGGGCTAGTTCTCGTCCGCGAAAGAAAAGAGTCATCTTGACTTTGTGCCCATCTTCCAAAAAGCCTGTGACTTTTCGAAGCTTTACATCCAAGTCATGCTCACCAATCTTTAGCCCCATACGCATCTGTTTGATGTCTTGAGCTTTGGTGCTCTTTTTGTTCTTTTGCTGTTGCTTTGTTTTCTGGTAGTTAAATTTACCCCAGTCAACTATCTTCGCAACAGGCGGAGAAGTGTTTGGTGATATCTCGACAAGGTCGAGTTCAGCCTGGATTGCAAGTTGAAGTGCTTGTGCACGAGATATGACACCTAGCTGTTGTCCATTCTCATCGATAACCCGCAGTTCTGGTGCCCGAATCTGTTCATTCAGGCGAGTGTACTTACTGATACGGTTGCTCCTTTGCGCACAAATAATTAACTTGCTTAACAGGGATTGTAACAGATAAACAAACAGAGGTCAAACAACATATATAAAAACTTGACGGTATCATGCCTCGATATTTCTAACTGGTCTATACTGTAAGGCTTCCGCAATATGCGAGGATTCTATTGCGCTACTCTGTTCTATATCAGCTATAGTTCTTGCTACCTTCAGAGTTCTCATGTAGGCCCTGGGGGATAATTCAAGTTTCTCTGCGCCCTTATCTAGAAGCAATCTTGCATCGTCTGATAGTTTAGAGAACTGTTTTATATCTCTGTTAGTCATGTCCGAATTAAACTTTCTTTTGCCGAATCTCTTGTTCTGCTGCGCTATCGCAAGTGATATTTTTTTGCTAATACTCTCACTGTTTTCTGAATCAGTATTTTTCTCCAGGAGCTTCTTGTGTTCTAGATTTTCGACATTCACATATATGTCGATTCTATCCATGATGGGACCAGACAATTTGCGACTATATTGGTGAAGCTGGTAGGGCGTGCAACTACATTCTTTGCTGGTACCAAAATATCCGCACGGACAGGGGTTAGCCGTGGCTACCAGTATAAAGTTTGCAGGAAAAGTAACAGTGTCTTTTGCTCTAGATACCGTGACGACCCTGTCCTCTAGAGGCTGCCTCAGTGCTTCTATAGTGTTTCTTTTAAACTCGGGGAGCTCATCAAAAAATAGCACCCCGTTGTGCGCAAGGCTAATCTCTCCTGGTCTGGGGTTGCGCCCGCCACCAATTATCGAAGTATCACTGGCACTGTGGTGGGGGGAGCGAAAAGGCCGTGTAGATACGATTGACTCATAGTTTTTATTGTGCAGACTATGAATATGGGTTGTCTCAAGTACTTCGTCTCTGACCATAGCGGGCAACACAGAGACAAGAGCTTTTGCTAGCATACTTTTTCCAGTCCCCGGAGGTCCATTCAGTAAGATATTATGGTTGCCGGATGCGGCTATAGTCAGTGCTCGCTTTGCTTGAGGCTGACCGACGATGTCAGAAAAATCTGTCTCTTTTGCGGCTTTTGTCTCTACATTTTTATATATTTCTAGGCTGGGCGATACTTTTTGTACCGCTGTAGCTCCAGATAAGTGCAGGTAGACATCTTTCAGTGTCTTGAATGGTAGAATCTGTAGTCCGTCGATTAGAGCGGCCTGCGGTACGTTAGACCTCGGTATGTAAACAGTGCTCAGGCCATGCTTTTTGGCCGACACTAGCTTTCCAATCAGTCCTCGTACGGGTCTGATTTCGCCGTCTAGTCCTAGCTCACCAAAAAAAGCGCAATCGTTATTAAGCGGTTTTATAGTCTTTGCCGACTGCAGTATGGCGACGGCTATGGCCAGGTCAAAGCTAGTGTTGTCTTTAGGTACGTCAGCCGGAGCTAGGTTTATAGTTAAGCGTTTTTTTGGAAAAGGTATGGAAGAGGAGGTGAAGGCACTACGGATCCTTTCTTTTGCTTCGTCGACAGCCTTGTTTGCAAACCCCACTATGATTATGCTAGGTAGCCCGTTAGAAATCTGACATTCAATTTCTCCGACAATTCCATCAAAACCATTATCGACTATTGTTCGTGTTTTCATTATGCTTACGCTTATTCTACACTCAGAGACATCAAATAAAAATAGGCGTATTTTTATTTGATACGCCTATTTTTATTTGATGTTTAATCTGTGTTTTAAGATTTGGAGTGTTTGTTTTATCTATGGAACAACGGCTTGCGAGAAGCCGTTGTTTTTTGGTCTTTTTGTTTTTGAGCACTTTTTTTATTCAAGCGCTACACACATCTTATAAACTGCTGATTTAACTGTCAATAGACTTATGGTTATTTTTTTCATAAACCTGTGTATAACTTTTGCAATGGCTTACGGATAGATGATCTAAATATGCTTAAAAAAGCCATACCAGTCCTGTTTTTGCTAAATTATGGCGCGAACTATTACAAATATTAATGCAGAATTAAACACCGCCCATAAAAGTCATTCAAAAACTATCCGAACAACAAACAAATCATTAGAGATTTATTATATGAGCCGTTAAGCAAGAACTAGAACTAAGTATTTGCTAGTCTAAATCCTTCGCTTGTCTAGAACTGGTATTATAATGCTAGTGCTAGACATAGTAGCGGATTGTCCAGGCAAAACAAAAACCGTATATTATCATTATGAATATTAGACTAGAAAGAATATATAATTAGTCCAAAACAACTGTTTTGATTTCTTGATAAATGTCACGATTAATCGAAAATATACAATAAAAAATGTACTCTATTCATTCATCGTTCTCAATAACATAATCGACTAGTTTTCTAGCAAAATAAATCATCCAAAAGCAAAGATTGAATATTCATTAGAACAAATGCGAATGCTCGAATTAAAATTCACTAACAAGGTCCCATAAAAGCAGAGAAAGTACACATAAAGCGAGACCACGTAGCTGTTCGTAGTAAATAAAACTTTAATATTTATATAAATTTTTTACTAAATTTTTAGGAAAGCATCTGTTAAATGTAATTAATACATCAATATGCATTGACATAAGCGTTAATTAGTAGTAGCATGATTGTGGAGTTACAAAAAAACAAACGTGTGAAAAAATAGCGCTCTAATCCTGCGAGAAGCGGGGTTGAGCGGTCAGTCACAACCAGGACGGTAAGCGCTACATAAGTTATATTTATTAGAGCGGATTTACCGTCCGGTTTTTTTTAGAACAAATTAAGGTTACAAATTCGCATATGATAAAACTAAAATTAAGTAAACCAACAATAGCTATCGGCGTGATGCTGTTAGGCGCGGTAATTTTTTTCCTGTCTGTTAACCCCGGTGACCTGCCCCTAGTGGCCCTAATTGGTCCTTTTTTATATCTATCTGTCTTCTTGTTCTTGTGTTTTTACCAAATGTCTAAATTATTTAGGTTTAATAATTTGAAACTAACTTCTCTCATACTGACCATACTAACAGTTGTTTTGTTGGTTATGAGCTCTCTGCATCAGATAACTATCAAAGATATTGTTCTTAGTGTGACGCTAACAGCGATTCTGACATGGTACATCACTAGGCTTGAAGCTTAAAGTTAAGGCTCAAAAACATCCTTAAAGACACTATCAATCTGCTATAATTCCTGTATATGATTAAGAATGAGAAAGATATAGATAGCGACTCTTCTGTTGAACTGCCAGAATTAGATCTTCCCCAACAAACAGAGGAAGGGGAGCAGAGTATCGTCGCAATGCAAGATGGTCAGAAAAACCCGGAGCTTGGCGTTAATCCAATCCAGGCAACTCAGCTATCTAATGCAGGCGATCCTGCCGTCACAACAACCACCAACCAACCAGTAGACCCGTTGCCTATAAATAATGTCTCGAACCCTGTAGCATCTAATAAGGACAATAATTCTGCGCAGCCTTTAATCGCGGATGATGTGGATTTGATAGAGAAAGAATGGGTAGAGAAAGCTAAACAAATCGTAAATCAAACTAAAGACGATCCACATACCCAAAATAAAGAGTTGAATAACTTTAAAGCTGGCTATATAAAAAAGCGTTACAACAAAGAGATGATTATCAGTAAAGATTAAGCCATGACCTCAATTCTGTTTATACTTTTTTCTTTTCTAATAACACTAGCTATAGCTGCGCCAATTATTTATATGCATTCGCGCAAGGTTCTTAGAGAACAAAAAAACTATGAACGTGGTTTGAAAATGATACCATTGTTTATTCATTTGCCTCCTTCAAGTGACGATAAAGAGGTGGGGATGCGCGACGAGAGGGAAATTGTTGATGAGAATATCTCAAAAGCTCAAATTCTTTATACGATAATAGCTAGTACGCTGAAAAAAGGACTTAAGACTAAATTCTACGGCCAACGGCATTTTTCGTTTGAGATTGTGGCGACACACGGGTTTGTAAAATTTTATGCGGCAGTGCCCGTGGCGCTGGTGGATGTTGTTAAACAAGCTGTTATCAGTGCTTATCCTGCTGCTAGGCTCGAAGAGGTCGCGGAGCATAATATATTCAGTCCTGTCGGCCGGATTAGCGGCACCATGGGTGGTGAGCTCACTCTCAAGGAGCCATTCGCATACCCTATAGCAACCTATCAGGATATAAAAAGAGACCCAATGCAGTCGCTACTAAATGCGCTTTCAACACTTCAAAAAGAGGATGGGATCGGTATACAGATACTCATGAGGCCGGCCGATCCTAGCTGGAGAAAAAAAGCTTCTTCGATTGCTAGCAAAAAACGTAAGGGTAAGGATTCTAAAAAACCATCAGAGCAAGCATTTAGTTTTATTAAAGACGCTTTTGTTGCGGTGGTGCAGCCGCCCGAAGAGAAGAAAAAAGAACAGAGTTCTGACAAAGAGCTGTCAAATATGGATCAGGGCGTTCTCGACTCGATTGATGATAAAACAAGACACGCAGGATACGAGACTCTTATTCGCATCGTGGCGTCTTCTAATGTTTCTCAACGTGCTCAGGCGATTCTGAGTAATGTGGTAGCAGCTTTTGCTCTATATGATGCTCCAGGAAAAAATGGTTTTAAATACACACCAGCTAAGGATATAGAGCAATTTGTCACTGCATTTATACTAAGGTTTTTTCCACAACAAAATAATCAAAATATACTCAATGCTGTTGAGCTAGCAACTGTTTTTCACTTCCCAGACCAAAAGAATATCCCGACATCACAGCTGGAAAGACAGACATCTAAACAGGTGGACGGCCCAAGGAATGTACCTGACCAAGGACTATTTATGGGGTATAACCTATTTAGAGGGGTTAAAAAGGCCATTAGAATATCTTTGCTAGACAGGCAGCGACACATGTACGTGGTTGGGCAAACGGGAACTGGTAAATCTACGTTCCTCGAGAATCTTGCGTATCAAGATATGCTTAACGGGGATGGCTTCGCTTTTATTGACCCGCACGGAGATACTGCAGAGAAGCTGTTGTCTATGATTCCCAAAGAAAGAACGGAAGATGTTATATATTTCTGCCCCGCAGACATGGATTATCCAGTGGGGCTCAATATGTTTGAACATGAACTACCCGAACAAAGAGACTTTCTTATTCAAGAAGCAATCAATATGCTTTATAAGTTGTACGACCCACAACATCAAGGCATTATCGGACCCCGTTACGAACATTGGTTTAGAAATGCCGCACTGACAGTTATGAGCAACCCAGAGGGCGGAACATTTATCGATATTCCAAAGGTTTTTACAGACAAACAATACGAAAACCATCTAAAACAATATGTTACGGACCAGACTGTTCTTGACTTTTGGAATAAAGAAATGGGCGCCACTAGCGACTACCATAAGAGTGAGGTGCTTGGTTGGTTCGTTAGTAAGTTCGGTGCCTTTCTATCCAATGCAATGATGCGAAACATTATCGGTCAAACTAAAAGTTCTTTTAACCTTCGAGAGATAATGGATACGAAAAAAATCTTGATAGTTAACCTTAGCAAGGGGCGCACTGGTGACCTGAACTCAAAACTGTTAGGTATGATTTTTGTCATGAAATTTCAGGCAGCCGCCATGAGTAGGGCTAGTATTCCAGAGGCGGAGCGCCAAGACTTTTGTCTGTACGTGGATGAGTTCCAAAACTTCTCAACTGACTCATTCGCTCAGATAATGTCAGAAGCCAGGAAATATCACCTTAACCTGATAGTGGCCAACCAGTTCACTACTCAGCTAACAGAAGAAATTCGTGACGCAGTATTTGGTAATATGGGTACTATCGTATCTTTCAGGGTCGGTCAAAACGACGTTGAACTATTATCAAAATACTTCCAGCCTCTATTCGACCCAGATGACCTTTTGCGGGTACCTAATCACAATGCGATAGTAAGGACACTAATAGGTGGTGTGCCTACGCAACCATTCAGCATGGCTACAGTACCGCCTTTTGGTAAACCAAATGAAAAGCTTGGTGCTGCCCTAAAACAGTTGTCAGCTGCTAAATACGGAAGACCAAAAGCGGGGGTGGAGGCTGCGATTTTTGGTCGTCTTGCCTCCCCAGCAGCACCCGCGGGTGCACAGCCTATGCCACAGGCCAATCCGGCATACGGCGCGGTTAGTGCTCAGCCTCCTGCTGCAAACAGGAGACCTCCTCAGGCACCTGGTGCCAAGCCTTCTTTTTTGGATGAGTGGCTTGCCAAGAAAAAAGCAGTATCATCTACTGCTAGCCCAATGGCTGTTAACGGTCAAAGAACTGTTCCTTCCGCATCCCAACCGCCTAGCACAACACCAAGTCCGGCCCAACCAATTAATCTACCAAGCCAAATCCCACAGGCAGCACCAAACCGGACAACGTTACAATCGCCGCAGCAGCCAGTTTCTTTGCCGAGTAGTGCAAATGTACATTATGGTGCCGGTTTGCCGTCACAGAGCACTCAAATGAGCACACAGGAGCAAAAACAAGTATCGGTTATGTCTAATAAACTTCATGAGTCTACAGTTCCTGCGGAGACAAAAGACCAGTCTTCGGGACAGGTGCACCTAAGAAATGCTTCTGTTGATGAGGAGGATACTATATTTATTGACCGCGAAGGTACTTTGCACCATAAAGACGAAAAAGCCGATTCATCAGCAACAGCAATTCAGTAATACATCAGTAACTTTTTAAAAAATTAAACAATAAATCGTCGATTGTTCTATTGATCTCTAATGTTTTTTCAAGAACGGCTTTATAATAAGCTCTACTACAATTCCCAAGAAAAAACCTAAAATAAATAGGATAATAAATACAAAATAGTTATATGAAAAACCATAATTTTTGCTCATCCATAAGTATACGCAACTGCCTAAGAGCGCGACTATACCTCCGCCTAAAATACCAGATGAACGCGCAACTGTTTTTGCCCCAATATCACTAGCTCTCTCGATGTTATCGATGTGAATAAATCTACTAAAAGCTTTTTGTGGTTTTTTTAGGTTATGCTGAATTTTTGTTAATTCTTTTTTGTACGCTGTTTTTTTCATGTTTTTGTTCACGAATGAAGGGGTTTCGACATCATAATCTGACAGCTTTTCGTTATCAGTTTTTTTACTTTCCAATTGTCGTTTCGCTTCGGCATCAATACTGCTTCGTATTTGGTCTATCGATTCTTTTGTTATATTTTTAGCTCTTGGCCCGGATTCGATTGTTTGATTCAGTCTTTCTTGCTGTTTTTCACCGTTAGAAACGTTATGTTTCTCTGACGTTTTAGACCGTTCGTTATTACTTAGAGTTTCACTCATATTCTAGTTGCCCCCACTTACAGCGTAATCATTCCGTACTATTTGCAGTTCCTTGGCCATTAGCCTTGCTCTTGCAAAGAAATATCCAGCAACCGCTGTTATCACGAAAGCTACAGCTATTGTCTCTCCTGGCCCGGTGTTAGGCAGGCTGCCGGCAATTTGTTCTGTTGTTTTTGGCACGGAACAGCCCAATTTAACATTCACTGTGTCACCGTAAACATTTGTAATCTCGCAATCAAATGAGCCGGGGTTTGAGGCCGATACCGGTGTTTGGGGAATAGGATTTTTTATTCGAACGGTTAGCTTTTGGTCTATAGTTTTGAGCGGATCAATAGCCTGAGGGGGCCATTTAATCACGTTTTGATCGTCTATTTTGCCTCCGTGTAGGTCTGTCACATCGGCATATTCCAAAATATCGGTTATATTTTCCTCAACAACGAAACCTTTTACCTGTGTATTGGTGCTAGTATTCTTGACACTCAGATTATAGGTGATTGTGTCACCAGCTTTTGCCATTTTGCCATCAGCATTTGGAATATTCTGAGTATCATTTTGTGCACGTTTATTGAGAATCAAACAAACCGTTATGTCGTCAGTTGCATCTTGGCAGGGGATGTCTTTTTTGACAGTCAATTTCTTCACGCAGTTTCCTGACTCACTTCCAGGCGCTGTCTGGGCTGAGTTGTTTTTGCTGTACGTAACTTTTAGCTTGAATAAATAGATGCCTTCTTTGTCTAGCTTGAATTTTCTAGGTTGCGGATCTGTAGCTACGCCTTTTTTGAAGATTAAACCGTTGGCTAGTTTAGAGTCCACTAGTTTGCCGGTTTTTTTATCTATCATTTTGTAATGCATTTTGAGTTTTTCTGTGGACTTGTTAACGTTTTCGCCAGTAGCTTGACCAGTAAAACTAACGACTGTGCCCATTGCTACTTCTGACTTATTTTCCACATTCATCAATAGATTCGAGCATTGAATAACTTTTGTTGGCTTCGGTGGCGGTGGTGGCGGTGGTGGCGGTGGAGTTGGAGCTCCCACGATTGTAATGTTCCCGCAGCTAAATAAAACCATAAATGGTTGTCCATTACTTCTGTTGCCAACTATAGCTTTGTAACTGGAGGATCTTGCGGTGTCCCAACTATTTAGAGGGCGCATGTAAAAGTTTCCAGCACCTGGAATACCCACTGTGATTTCTCCTCGTTTACCGTATGGAGCTCTACCCATTGAATAAAGCTGTCCGCCGTAGTCTCTCGAGCTAATTGTTTTTACCTGGCCATAGTAAAGAGCTAAGCAATCTATTCCAAAATGATCCAGTATTTTTTTAAAGTTATAGGCGTTTGACTTACACTGGCTTACGGCTTGGCTTTGAGAGGAAAAACCACCTGGCAAAATATCATTTCCAGATCGTGCAAGGGTTGGTTGGCTGGGCACAACAGCTGCGAATAGCTGTACACCAATAGAAAGAACAAGAAACGAAATGCCTATACGTCGTACCGCTGCTTCTTGTTTTAATCGTTTGGCGTAGAAACCAATTTGGCCAATTAGACTAGGGTTGTATGGCAGGTTAGATAAAAGTCTTCTAAACATTTTTTGTCTTTTCTTAAGTGATACTTCTTATGCTATTCAACCATATTACCGTGTGTTCAATCAATAGTTTATTAGTTGTACGGTCATTTGTTTTTAGCTATAATAGATATAACGAGAGTTAAGAAAAATTTTATGTTTGAGAGGGTAGTGTAGGAAGTGAGTGAACAAAAACAATATGATGCGGAACAAATTCAGGTCCTTGAAGGCCTAGAACCCGTTCGCAAACGACCAGGAATGTATATTGGTGGGACTGGTCGCGATGGCCTGCATCACTTGATTAAAGAAATCGCTGATAACTCAGTCGATGAGGCAATAGCTGGACACGCGAGCGAATTGCACGTGACTCTGCTAGCAGATGGCGGGGTTAGTGTTAAGGATAACGGCCGCGGTATCCCAGTTGGAGTTATGAAGAAAACTGGTAAGAGTGCACTTGAGACAGTGCTGACAGTTTTGCATGCCGGTGGTAAATTCGGTGGAGGGGGCTACAAAGTTTCTAGCGGCCTTCACGGTGTTGGAATCAGTGTCGTGAATGCGTTGTCAAAAAAGCTTCATGCTGAAGTTCGTACGGATGGATCCGTCTACACTCAAGATTACGAAAAAGGTGTACCACTAACTGATATAAAGAAAGGTGCTAAGACTACCGAGACCGGCACTACAATAACTTTTTATCCAGACGAAACCATTTTTAAAGAGTCGGTAGTATTAGAATATGCCTGGGTCGTAGACTATTTGCGGCACCAAGCCTACCTGACAAAAGGGCTAAAGACGTTTGTTTACGATGAACGAACTAACCAACGATATAGTTTTTACTTTGAGGGTGGTATTCAATCCTATGTTAGGCACTTAAACCTTGGAAAAGACACCGTTGACGAAGATATCTTTTATATAGAAAAAGAAATAGACGACTCCATGGTAGAGATCGCATTTCAGTATACGGATGCTTATGTAGAGACGATTAAAGCTTTTGCCAATAACGTGTTTAACCCCGATGGAGGAACACATCTTACTGGTTTTAGGGCTGCTCTTACCCGGATCGTAAACGACTACGCAAGAAAAAACGGATTATTAAAAGAAAAAGAAGAAAATCTATCAGGCGAAGATTGCCGAGAGGGTCTTACGGCAATAATCTTGGTGAAACTACCAGATCCTCAGTTTGAGGGGCAAACTAAAAATAAGCTCGGAAACCCAGAGGTGCGTGGTTATGTAGAGCAAGTATTAGGCGAATACATGTCTTATTACCTCGAGGAACACCCAAGCGTAGCCAAGAAGATAGTTGGAAAGGCCTTATTGGCCGCCCGCGCGCGAAAAGCAGCTCGCGCCGCCCGCGATAACATCTTGCGTAAAGGAGTTTTAGAAGGAGCAGGCCTCCCCGGCAAATTGGCTGATTGCTCTAGCCGAAACCCTGCGAACTCAGAACTTTATATCGTAGAGGGAGACTCAGCTGGAGGATCAGCCAAGGGTGGTCGTGATAGCAAGACCCAGGCAATATTGCCACTAAGAGGTAAAGTGCTCAATGTTGAGAGGGCTCGTCTAGATAGAATGCTAGCAAATAACGAGATAGTCACATTGATAAAAGCACTCGGCGTTGGTATAGAAGAACAGTTTAGTATGGACGGATTACGCTATCATCGAATAATAATCATGACCGATGCCGACGTGGATGGGTCACATATTAGCACCCTACTGTTGACTTTCTTTTTCCGTTTCATGCGTCCAATCATTGACGGTGGCTATCTATACATAGCCAAACCACCCCTGTTTGAAATGGTAAAAAACGGACGAAAGTCTAGCACATTTATTTACGATGAAGATGAACTTGAAGTTGTCTTGAACAAAAACATCGAGAAGCGCAAAAAAGAGGGCGTAAAGCTAGATATTAACGAAGATCGTCTGAAGCAGGCAGGGTTCATTGAACAGAAGAGATATAAAGGTCTTGGTGAAATGGACGCAGAACAACTATTCGAAACAACGATGAACCCCGAACAAAGGGTATTGATACAAGTCAGGGTAGATGATGCAGAAAAGGCCGATGCTATATTCACAAAACTCATGGGTTCAGAGGTAGAATTGCGCAAAAACTTTATTCAGTCACACGCAAAATTTGTAAAGGATTTGGACATTTAATATGGAAGATAAGAATATTGTGCCAGATGCAGAAGATAAAAAAGCCGAGCTAGAAGTAGAGGTTCAACCAGTTTCTACTGAAGATGTTATGGACTCTGGTCACTCTCGCGTCGTAGAACTTCATAAAGTCGAAGATGTTATGGAGGATAGTTATCTCCGTTACTCTATGAGCGTGATTGTGATGAGAGCTCTACCTGATGTTCGTGATGGTCTAAAGCCTGTGCATCGCCGAATTTTGTACGTAATGGACAAAATGGGGATACGACCTACCGGTAAGACGGTCAAAAGCGCCCAAATTGTCGGTGAAGTTATGGGTAAGTATCACCCGCACGGAGATAGCGCAATTTATGACTCTATGGTTCGCATGGCTCAACCCTGGTCGTTGCGCTATATGCTAGTAAATGGTCAGGGTAACTTTGGTTCTATGGATGGCGATCCAGCAGCAGCCTATCGATATACCGAGGCTAAGATGATGAATCACGCCGAAGCAATGCTTGCGGATATTGATAAGGAAACCGTACCATTCAGAGATAACTATGACGGTACTAGACAGGAGCCAGAAGTATTACCAGCTAAACTTCCTAACCTGTTATTGAATGGGCAAATGGGTATTGCCGTCGGAATGGCGACCAATATCCCCCCACATAACATCAATGAAATTATTGATGCCATCGTTGTTCTAATCGACAACCCAGAAGCTACATTAGATGATTTACTAGAGCACGTTAAGGGACCAGATTTCCCGACGGGTGGAATTGTATATGGTAGGGAATCAATCCGAACGGCCTTTGCCACTGGGCGTGGAGGAGTGATTGTTCGAGGCGTTGCCTCAATAGAGGAAACCAAAAAAGGCTCTCACCAGATTGTGATAACAGAGATACCATATGCACTAAACAAAGCAAGTTTAATCGAAAAAATAGCATCACTAGTACATGATAAAAAAATCAACGGCATTCGTGATTTACGCGACGAGACAGCTCGTGGTGAGGTACGGATCGTAGTAGACCTGAAGAAGGACGCTTATCCTAAGAAAATACTCAATCAGCTATACAAATTAACACCGCTACAGACAGCATTCCACTACAATATGCTGGCATTAGTTGATGGTATCCAGCCACGGATTTTAGGTCTTCAAGATATTTTGCAAGAATATATAAAACATCGACAGGTTGTTATCCGAAGGCGCACTGAATTCGAGCTTCGCAAGGCAAAAGAACGCGCTCATGTACTTGAAGGGCTAAAGATAGCTCTAGATCATATTGACGAAGTTATAGCTACGATTCGAGCCAGCCAAACTACTGACGAAGCGCAAGAGAATTTGATTAAAAAGTTCAAATTGAGCGAAATCCAGGCCAAAGCAATCTTGGCGATGCAGCTACGTACACTAGCAGGGCTAGAGCGTAAGAAAATTGAAGACGAATTAGCTGAACTACTGAAAACAATTGCAAAATTAGAAGCAATTTTATCTAGCGAAAAAGAGATTTTACGCATAGTGAAAACCGAATTACTAGAAATGAAGAAACAATTTGGTGATGAGCGTCGAACAAAAGTTGTACCCCAAGAATTAGGAAAAATGAGTGACGAAGACTTGGTACCTGATGAACAAGTTGTTGTAACTCTAACATCAGCTAACTATATAAAACGCAGTCAAATCGCTGATTACAAAAAACAAGGTCGCGGTGGAAAAGGCCGACGTGGAATGGCAACAAGAGAAGAAGATGTGATAGATCATGTAGTAAATGCCAGCACACACGACTATCTACTTTTCTTCACCAACAGGGGTCGTGTTTTCAGGCTAAAGACATACGAAGTACCTCAGGCGAGCCTTAACGCTAAAGGTGTTGCAATAGTCAACCTGCTTCAATTGCAGCCCGAGGAAAAAGTAAGCTCGGTAATAAACATCTCAAAACTAGATAAAGCAGCTAACTTGTTCATGTGTACAGTTAAAGGTGTTGTAAAGAAAACTCCGTTTGAACAATACCAAAATGTTAGAAACTCCGGGTTAATTACAATCAACCTAGATGATGACGACGAACTAAAATGGGTCAGTATGACTTCGGGTGAAAACGAAGTTTTGATTTCCACGGCACGCGGCCAAGCGATTAGGTTTAACGAAAAAGACGTTAGGCCTATGGGACGTGCAGCCCGCGGTGTACGTGGAATACGTTTGCGCTCAGACGATAGCGTTATAGGTATGGACATAGTTCAGGAAGCCAGCAACATATTTGTAATCAGCAAGTATGGATATGGTAAGCGAACCAAGGTTGATCAGTTTACTGCACATGCTCGTGGTGGTGTCGGTATACGATCTGCTGTCGTTAATGATAAGACAGGTAATCTAGTTGGCGTTAAGGCGTTACCGGCCTCTGGGCAGCAAGAAGTGATCATTATCTCTACAAAGGGACAGACTATTAGACTAGGCTTGAAGGATATTCCAGCGCTGGGTAGAGCAACTCAAGGAGTGCGCATTATGCGGCTCAATGGAGATGACGCGGTTGCGTCACTGGCACTTGTGGATACGGCGCCACCAGAAGACGACGAAGACGAAGAATCTGAAGCAGAAGAGAAATAAAAAGAAATATAAAAAGCCTTGACACTGATAGGTCCAACAGGGTAGACTTGTGAAAGTCTTTAAGAGGTCTATGTATTAGTTTCTCTATGGAGTAAGATCATTAAAAATTGAGTAGTGCAATTTTAAACAACGTCAGTTCAACTTCGATCGGCAACGATCGATGTTTTAATCTGAGAGTAATCAGATTCTTTAATGGAGAGTTTGATCCTGGCTCAGGATGAACGCTGGCGGCGTGCCTAAGGTATGCAAGTCGAGCGGTAAGGCTTTCACATTTTGCTTAAACGATATAACTCTGTTTCTAGGCTAGAGACAGACAGTTTGAGCAAGGCGTGAAAGTACACGAGCGGCGGACGGCTGAGTAACACGTAGGAATGTACCCCAAAGTGAGGGATAAGCACCGGAAACGGTGTCTAATACCGCATGTGATCTTCGGATTAAAGCTTCGGCGCTTTGGGAACGGCCTGCGCATGATTAGCTTGTTGGTGAGGTAATGGCTCACCAAGGCGACGATCATTAGCTGGTCTGAGAGGATGATCAGCCAGACTGGGACTGAGACACGGCCCAGACCCCTACGGGGGGCAGCAACTAGGAATCTTCCACAATGGACGAAAGTCTGATGGAGCAACGCCGCGTGCAGGATGAAGGCCTTCGGGTCGTAAACTGCTTTTTTCTGTGATGATAATGACAGTAGCAGACGAATAAGGATCGGCTAACTCCGTGCCAGCAGCCGCGGTCATACGGAGGATCCAAGCGTTATCCGGAATTACTGGGCGTAAAGAGTTGTGTAGGCGGTTAAGTAAGTAATGTGTGAAATGATGAGGCTCAACCTCATGCCCATACATTAAACTGCTTTGACTTGAGAATGGAAGAGGTCGCTGGAATTCCTGGTGTAGGGGTGAAATCCGTAGATATCAGGAGGAACACCGATGGCGTAGGCAGGCGACTGGTCCATTTCTGACGCTGAGACACGAAAGCGTGGGGAGCGATCGGGATTAGATACCCCGGTAGTCCACGCCGTAAACGATGGATGCTAGCTGTGCGGAGTATCGACCCTCTGCGTAGCAAAGCTAACGCGTTAAGCATCCCGCCTGTGGAGTACGAGCGCAAGCTTAAAACATAAAGGAATTGACGGGGACCCGCACAAGCGGTGGAGCGTGTTGTTTAATTCGATGGTAAGCGAAGAACCTTACCCAGGCTTGACATCCTGCCAAGGTCTCCGAAAGGAGACTGTGCCTTCGGGCCGCAGTGACAGGTGCTGCATGGCCGTCGTCAGCTCGTGTCGTGAGACGTTAGGTTAAGTCCTTCAACGAGCGCAACCCTTGTATTTAGTTGGATTTTTCTAAATAGACTGCCTCGGTAACGGGGAGGAAGGAGGGGTCGAAGTCAGGTCAGTATTGCCCTTACGCCTGGGGCTACAAACACGCTACAATGGCCGGTACAAAGGGCTGCCAACCCGCGAGGGGGAGCAAATCCCATCAAAGCCGGTCTCAGTTCGGATTGTAGGCTGAAACTCGCCTGCATGAAGCTGGAATCGCTAGTAACGGTAGGTCAGCACACTACCGTGAATACGTTCCCGGGTCTTGTACACACCGCCCGTCAAGCCACGAAAGTCGCCAATATCCAACGTCCTAGCTTGTCTAGGCCTAAGGTAGGGGTGATGATTGGGGTTAAGTCGTAACAAGGTATCCGTACCGGAAGGTGCGGATGGATTACCTCCTTTCTAGGGAGTTCTAGCATACGTTTCTGTTTCCCGTAAGGGAAAAGAGCAGCCAGACAAAATGTGAACCATTTTGCCTGCGCGATGAGAAAAACCGTAGGTTTGTCTCATTAGCGAAGCGCTATAGCTAGGTCGGTCTTGGTTAACTACCACTCAGTACTGAGTAGTTAACGCATCTCGAGTTTACTCGAGGCAAGATATCAGTGCTGAAAAAATCTGACGTTCGTTTAAATTGCACTACCCAGTTTTTAAGTAAAAACGCTCTCTCGGCATGAGAGAGCGTTTTTTTGTAAGACTGGTTGCTAATAGTGTGGGATTTCAGTAGAATTACCCTGTTGTAGCTAAAATGGGCTTGTAGCTCAGCTGGTTAGAGTGCGTCACTGATAATGACGAGGTCGCAGGTTCAAGTCCTGCCAAGCCCACCATTTAACAACAAGGGGATGTAGCTCAGTTGGCCGCAGTACACTGCAAAAATAATCGATCCACCCACCAGGTGTTCTAGCCAGCTAAATCGTACGTTTACAACTTATTAAGCCTTTTTATTACATAGATCATTTCTTGGGGATGTAGCTCAGTTGGCTAGAGCACCTGCTTTGCAAGCAGGGGGTCCGGGGTTCGAGTCCCCGCATCTCCACCAGAATATGTTTTTTGAGGGGTAAAAGCGTAGATTCTTTTACAGCACTTTATGGTTGACTACCCCTGTTTTAACTGCTAAGATGGTTTAGCTACTTGAGTTTAGGCAAAAGGCTTGCCGAAAAGGTTTAAGCGTAAACTCAAGTTTCATCAGATTAAAGGGTGGATCTTTAGAGTTTCGTAACTTAAAAATTTGGGATAAAGTAAATTTCTTTGCTGTCTACGAATGAACAATGTAGATAGCAAAAATAAGACAAACGACATCTTTCTTGATATGTATATGGCATATCGAGAGCAGTTATTGGTTTATACCGATAACTAGTCAATTGCACAATCAATGAATTGAACTTATGTTTGATTCAAAGAATCGTAAAAAGTTACTCAAGCGCACGTAAAGGATGCCTTGACGCAAGATACCGATGAAGGGCGTAGTAGGCTGCGATAAGCTTCGGGGAGCTGCCAAACAAGCTTTGAACCGAAGATTTCCGAATGAGGAAACTCAGCTAGAGTCATGTCTAGTTACTCTTGTCTGAATATATAGGACAGGTAGAGGGAACCGGGGGAACTGAAACATCTTAGTACCTCGAGGAAGAGAAAATAACCAATGATTCCGTTAGTAGTGGCGAGCGAATGCGGAAGAGCCCAAACTTTGTATACTTCCATCTGGCAATTTATTGCCAACTGGATAAGTTGATAGACGAATGTATATTAAAGGGTTGTTAGATGTAAATAACCAGTCCAGTCCTAGTTTTTATAAGCTAGAGCTGGATTGGAAGCAGATGCTATCACCAATCTGCATAAGGTAAAAAATTTGCAATGCGAGTAGAACCGTCTGGAAAGTCGGGCCAAAGACAGTGAAAGCCTGGTATACCAAGTGTTGCAAACCTTATCATTTACATTCTAGAGTAGGTCGGGGCACGAGAAACCTTGACTGAATCCGGGACGACCACGTCCCAAGGCTAAATATATCTTGTGATCGATAGTGAACTAGTACCGTGAGGGAAAGGCGAAAAGAACCCCGTGAGGGGAGTGAAATAGAGCCTGAAATTACGTGCGTACAAGGAGTCGGAGCCCTTCGGGGTGACGGCGTGCTTTTTGTAGAACGATCCAGCGAGTTACTGTATACGGCAAGCTTAAGCCATTTGGCGGAGGCGTAGTGAAAGCGAGCCTGAATAGGGCGTGGGGTCTCATAATGTCCAGGAATAGTATTGCGAGTTCAAATCAGTTGCCTAAAACAGCGGAAAATTTCTGAAACGTATGATTTCATACGATTAAGGAAATTTTGCACTGTTTATAGACTCTGATTTTAGCTCTCATGACTTATTCATGGGCATCATGAGACCCCAATAGTCGTATGCAGTAGACCCGAAACCAGGTGACCTAACCATGGGCAGGTTGAAGCGTAGGTAAAACTACGTGGAGGACCGAACCAGAGCATGCTGCAAAATGCTTGGATGACCTGTGGTTAGCGGTGAAATGCCAATCGAACCTGGAGATAGCTGGTTCTCCTCGAAATAGCTTTAGGGCTAGCGTCGTACGGTAGCGTATGGGGGTAGAGCTCTGTTTCGGACTGGGGTCCTTACGGATACCCACCCTTGACAAACTACGAATACCATACGTGGAACTACGGCAGTTAGAACGTGGGGGCTAAGCTCCACGCTCGAAAGGGAAACAGCCCAGATCACCAGCTAAGGTCCCTAAATATACACTCAGTGGGAAACGAGGTGGGGTTTCTTGGACAACGAGGATGTTGGCTTAGAAGCAGCCATTCATTTAAAGAGTGCGTAACAGCTCACTCGTCAAGAGACCCTGCGCGGAAAATGTAACGGGGCTAAAGTGTATTACCGAAGCTGTGAGCTTCAATTTATTGGAGCGGTAGAGGAGCGTTGATATTGCATCGAAGTCGAACTGCGAGGTTCGGTGGAGCGGTATCAAGTGAGAATGCTGGAATGAGTAACCATAAGGCAGGTGAGAATCCTGCCCACCGAAAGAGCAAGGTTTCCTGGGCCACGATAATCGTCCCAGGGTTAGTCGGGCCTAAGCCGAGGCGCGTAGCGTAGGCGATGGACATCAGGTT
>CAZBSC010000009.1:0-11748 GCA_964494845.1 uncultured Candidatus Saccharibacteria bacterium
AACCGGGGACACAAGGCTCTTCAAGCCTCTGCTCTACCAACTGAGCTAAAGAGCCTTGTCGATGTGTAATTGTTTAATTGCCAAACGGCCCTAGGCTTGGTTTAAAATTTTGGATGAAACATCGATAAGACAATACGTATTCTACGGAAAAACAGGGATAAACTCAAGCTGACTTTTTCTTGAATCTATCTTTATCACGCGTTTCTAGCTTTGCTATGGCCTTCTCCATGGCAGGCTCTAAATCGATGCCCTCGGTATTTGCCATACAAATTATGGTGTATAGGACATCTGCTAGCTCGTCGCCAAGATCTGCGTGCTCCTCGCCCGGCTTCTTGGGTTTATCACCGTATTTATGGTTCAAAATCCTGGATACTTCGCCAACCTCTTCTGCTAGCCGGGCAAGTTGGCTCAAAGGATGCCAGTACGGTTTTTCGAATTTCTGTACTGATTCATCAATTTGTTTTTGATAGTCTTTTAAACTCATGGTCGTAGTATAACAAATAAAAAATCACACAAATTTGGGGTTTAGTATAGTGGGTCGTGAGGTACTCGAGTCACTTACAGTGACCTCAAAACTTCACTATTCCAAGCAATTGCCGGGTTTAGTAGAGAGATTACGTGTTTGACCCGACCCACAATAATTTTCTTGACTGAAAATTCTCGCGGGCCCGTCTCGGCGTCTGCGCCTTTCGCTATAAGCGAAAACTCAGACAGGCCTCCGACCGTTCTCGCCCCACGAAAGCCAAGCAGTTGGCTTTCTTCACATCTCAACCAATAAAAAAAGACTCCTGCAAGGAATCTTTTTTTATTGGTGGGTCGTGAGGGACTCGAACCCCCGACCCCCTCGGTGTAAACGAGGTGCTCTAGCCAACTGAGCTAACGACCCATTACAATTAATGGTACCGCAGAATAATAGCCTATAACAGAGATAAATTCAAGCTCGCTTCTTGAAAAAGTCCCTGTTCCCCAGTATGCTTATATCCTAAGCGCGAGTGGTGGAACGGTAGACACGCCAGTCTGAGGGACTGGTGCCGAAAGGTGTGGAGGTTCGAATCCTCTCTCGCGCACCATTCTTCATTGCTCTGTTTACCGACAGGACAATGAAGAATTTTGATCGAATAGGTTCAAACCCTCGGGTCATAAACAGCCCAGCGGCTGTTTATGTTTTACTTACTTGCCCGCATGCGCAATTACTAAAAGTAATTTTGTCGCTAGCGGTAGATGAAGGAATCCTCTCTCGCGCACCATATACATCCGGGACTTTAGCTCCTGGGTAGATGGTCATAAAGATGATCCATAGAGTATTCTTCGCGGAGTAGCGGTTTTATGTCATCGATAGTTACGCCAATTTTTACACCAGGATTTAGAATATTGTGCGGATCAAATATTGTTTTAATTTTTTCGAACAAACCATAGACTTCATCACCATATAGTTGTTTTAAGTATGGAGCGCGCAGGCGTCCATCGCTGTGCTCGCCACTGGTACTGCCACCAAGACCAATGACCAGGTTATAATAATCATCGATGATATTGAACACTTTTTGACGGTCGCCAACAGCTGACAAATCCAGAAAAGGCTGCATGTGCAAATTGGCGTTACCGGCGTGGCCCCAAATAGCAACTTTTAGGTGATACTTATCAAAAATTTGGTAGATACCATCCATGTATTCGGCTAATCTTTCCGACGGAACAATCCCGTCTTCGATTATAGGCAATGCTTTTGATTTACCTTCGGTATGAGTAATAACCGAGGCGGCGCTGTGTCTAATCTTCCACAATTTTTCTTTAGCGGCACCGTCAGTTTCCACCTGAAATGTCACACCATGTTTTTGTAAAATTTTGCCAGTTCGTTTGCTCATACGCTTTTGTACGCGGTCGCTCTGATTATCGAATTCTATTAGGACAATTAGCTTATGGAATGGCTTCTCGACAATCCCTTTTAACTGGTTGGGGTTAATGCTATCTAGTAGATTCAACAGATTATCGTCTACAACCTCGAGCGCGCAGGGCTGATCGGGCAATTTATTTAGCTCCATGACAATTTTTTGAGCAGAATCGATATCATCAAAAAATGCAGCAATGAGAGTGGTGTTGGGGTTGTATGGTTCTGTTCCTAGCACTGCCTCAGTAACTATTCCCAGTGTTCCCTGCGATCCTACGAATAACGGCGTTAGATCAAACGACCCATTTTTCTGCTTGATGTCTTGGATATCGTAGCCAGCAGAATTTTTGCTGACGTTCAGGGTCATGTTATTGATAATATCTTTGTTGTCGTCGATTAATCCGTCGAGGGCACGATAAATTTCGCCCTCAAATGTGGACAAGCCCATCTTTTTATTTAGTTCTCGCTTTGTCAATCGGCCGGTCTCGATTACTTCACCGTTAGCCAGAACAACTCTGAGCGCCCTAGTATAATTGCGGGTATTGCCATACTTTAAGGTTTTTTCGCCACTAGCATTGTTAGAAACTGCTCCACCAAGAGTCGAAAACTCGATTGATGATGGAAATGGAGGTAAAAAACGCCCATGAGTGTGCAACGCTTGTTGCAGTTTGGCATACACAAGGCCTGGTTCGACGACTACGTCTCCGGAACGAGAATCGAGCTCGATAAGCTTGTTCATATGTGCAGGAAAAACCAATACTATTCCCTCGCCAATAGCTGCACCTGCCTGGTCACTACCTCGCCCACGGGCTGTTATGCCTAGAGGCCGGCCTCTTTCTGCTAATTGCCATGCAAATTTGGCTGTTTTTCTTACGTCGTTTTCGTTTTGTGGGTAGACAACCATTGCCGGCATTAATTGGAAAACACCACCATCCGTCGAAAAATACTTCCGGGCATCAGCAGATGTCATAACTTCGCCTAACAAATGTTCCTGCAAATAATGAGCGACCTTATTCATAGATTTTTCTGTTCCCTTAGTCCGTTAAAACATTAGCATTTCTTTTTCTAATAATAACATAAGCACGCAAAGCTTACTCCTGTGTTTTTAATGCTTCTTTAATGGTCCAATTGACTATGTTTGCGAATCTGTCGGTGGGACTAACGAATTTTGTGGGCATAAAACCCTGAACACTGTCTGAAGTAATGTACAAATACCTGGGCTGATAAAGCGCTATCGCCGGCGCATCGGTGCGCCACTGTGCAAGCATTGGCTTGTACTTCGTAGCCCGCAGTTTTGGGTCAACGCGACTTCGACCGCCCTCTAGAGCCTGGTCTAGAATATTTGATTTGTATTCCGCTAGATTAAGCCTTCCTGACGACCCGGCATCTGCCTGTGAGCTGTGCCAATAAGCATATATATCAGGGTCATTGCCCAGACTAATGCCGTACAAAAGAGCTTGATAGTTATGAAAAGCAATCGTAGACTGGAGCTCTTCATCGGACTGGAGAGCAACATCCAACTTTACGCCTATTGCTCGCCATTGTTTTTGCAAAACACTAGTAACATACGAATACTGACTATTGCTGCGAGAGAACATCCTAACCGTCAACTCTTGGCCTTTTTTAGTTCTTATTCCTTTATCATTTATTTTAACCCAGCCAGATTTTTTTAGTAGCAGTTTAGCCTGCTTGGGGTTATATGCCTGCTGAGTTATTTTTTTGTTGTAACCTGTATGACTTCTTAGTAACAAGCTGTCCGATTTGATAACAGGATATCCTAGCCCAGTAACAATTTCGTTTACATCCGTGCCTTTGGTTAGCGCTCGTCTAACATTGGCGTCTTTTAGAATTTCATCAGAGTTTTTCAGAAAAACCATTATTTCACCCATTAACGGCACACTATATTGCTTCGTAGAAAGATCATTAGATTTGTTGTCCGGCATATTGTCCAAGCCAGCCGCACCAGTAATCTCTTTGTTGTTCATGCTAGTGATTAACGCCTCGTCGTTTCTGAAAGCCCGAACTGTGAATCTATCCAATTTTGGTGCACCAAGGTAATATTGTTCATTTTTAATAAGACCAATCTGCTCTTCCCTGGTTTCTAAAGTTGAACCGTCAACCTGTATAGAATCCCATTTGAACGGTCCTGAGCCGATGGGGTTGGCGGTATTGAAAGATACCGAACGAAGTTGCGAAGCCGGAATATTGCTTAGTAAATGCTTTGGCACAATGCCCGAAGTCAGTGAATGCGGGAAAGAAGCAAGAGCGTGCGGCAAATCGAACTCGACAGTATGGCTATTAATGGCCTTTATTTTAACCCCTTTCCAGTTGGGCAATAGAGGTGATTGAGCGTCAGAATTTTGAATAGTTTCGTAGGTAAAAACCACGTCCTCGGCGGTCAATGGTTTGCCATCGTGCCAATAAACGTTATCACGAAGTTTTATAGTATAAACATCTGCTTGGCGGTTAGAGCTCAGTTTTAACGCCAAATCACCCACCAGCTTATTGTTGCTATCATATTGCATAATACTTGAGAAAAGTAGCTTGGCCACTGTCGAGTCTACTGGTCCGGTTGCATATATTGGATTTGCGTTGGTGAAAGAGCCCAATACACCTTCCGTATAAGTCCCACCAGCTGCAGGGCTTAGCTGTTGATAATACTGCGATAGGCCACGCGTTTGAACAACAACACCTCCTACCAACAAGGCCAAGAGCATTATCCAGGCAAAAACGAAACGTCTAACACCAACAAAACGACCCAGTCGCCCAAAAAAATGCCTCTCTAAGCCTGCTTCGGCCTGCTGGCCAATATTCTCAACGTGTTTTTGGCTCTTCTTGAACCTACGGCTCCAATGTAACTTTCGTTGCTTATCAGCTGCCATTTAACCCCTTAGATTATACTTATGCCAAAACAACATTTAGGATAATAGAGCCTGCGAATATAAATGCTGCGATTATTGTCATTTGGAATATAGTCTTGTCAGAGCCCCTTCTGACTGTATTTATTTCAGCGCCACCACCAAAACCCGCTCCAAGTGTTGCTCCACGGGTTTGCACCAAAATCAAAATAATCATGAATATTGCACTGACGATGGTTACTATATTAATTAAATTCATCTTTCCTCCAAAATAGCGGTCACTAGGTAGTTTACCAGTCCAATGATGATACCGGCAAGTAATGCGGTACCAAAATTTGCTACTTCGAGCTTGTCATAGAACTTACTAGCCAGCAGAACCATCAGAGCGTTGATGATAATCATGAAAAAACCTAGCGAGAATAACAGGGCTGGCAATGATAATAAAACAACTATAGGTTTTATGATTGTATTAATAATTGCCAAGATTAATCCAGCAACAACAATTACACCTAATTTGTCCTGATACGTGATTCTTCCACTTCCAAGTACGCTGGCAGCAATCCATAGACCCAGTCCACAGACAAACCATCTCACTAAAAATCGGCTAAATGGACTTTTCATAATTAACTTAAGCTTATTGTAGTTTATTCTAGTATCGCCGGCAAGCTACTACTCAGAACCTTGCAACCATTTTTTGTAATCAGCACATCATCCTCAATACGTACGCCTATATTTTCTTCAGGAATATAAATGCCGGGTTCAACTGTTATCACCATATTAGGCTTCAAAGGACCGCGATAATCCCCTACATCATGCACATCTAGTCCGAGAAAATGCGATGTAGCATGCGGAAAATAACGTCGGATGGCTTTCTTTGTCGGCTCCTGTATCAGGCCAAGTTCCATCAACACAGTCCCGGTGAATTTTTCGACGTTCTGTTCACTTTGCAATAATGACATTCCTGGTTTCAACTGAGATAAAGCATATTTTTGGATATCGCTGACAGCTTCTATAATTTGTTTTTGTCTCTTCGTTGGTGTGCCAGCGACTACAGTTCTGGTTATATCTGCGGCATAGTTGATAACTTCCGCCCCGATATCTACCAGAATTATCTCCCCATTCTTTATCGGGCTACTGTTTTGATGGTAGTGTAATGTGCACGATCTCTTTCCACTGCCGACGATGGGAGTGTAAGCATGAGTTGCTTTTTTAAGAGTGAAAAACTTATTAAATTCTGCTTCTATCTCGTATTCTGTCTTAAATGCTTTGCGTGATTTACCTTGGAGAATTTCTCTAAATGCATCAGTTGTTATCCGAATAGCTTTATTAAGCTGCCTCAGCTCCTGGGGCTGTTTCACCATTCTAGCCTGCACTACAGCCGCATTTATAGTTCTTAGTCGTGCCTTTGGTGCCATATGTTGTTTTATTTTTTTTCTTAGGCGGAAACGCGCGTCGTTCAAAACAAAATCAGCATTCTTTCGAACGACTGGTGCTATATGGCCAACGTAGTGAGCATCGTTTATTAGTTTGGTTAATAATTCCCATCCAACCTCATTTTCATATATTTCGTCCACACCAGACTGTTTTTTAAGTTTCTTTTTGCTAACCTGACCATCAAAAAAAATTTCCACTTCTGATCTTTTTGGAGCAATCATAAAACTAGTAGATGAGGAAAAAACCAGAATGTAATCTGGTTCGTTGACGCCACAAAAATACCAAAAACTACTATCTTGCCGAAAAGCGTACAGATTATCTCCGTTTCTCTGCATACGACTATTGGCAGTCAGAATTATTATGTCGCATCCGGCCTTTCCCAAAATTTTTCTACGGTTATCAATGAAAAAGTCCGCGTTCACAATTGTCCTTTTTTATTAGCTAACAGATATTTCTCTAGTATAGCGGCTTTTTTCTTTCCGACTACTTTTTCTACATCTTTTGCCGAGGCCTCCGATACGCGCTTCATGGACCCAAACGACTTTAATAATAGTTTTTTGGTGACTGGCCCAATGCCAGGTATCTCGTCGAGTACGCTGTCTGTTTGCCTTGTACGCTTCAATACGGTGTGATAACTGACAGCGAAACGGTGCGACTCGTCGCGAATTCTCTGCAGCAACATGACAATGTGAGAGTTTTTTGGCAGCAAAATCGCGTCGAACTGATCTGATTTAGTTACAAATGAATTTTTTGGCAAACTGATATTAAAATTGCTGGAATTCGCGACTACTATTTCTTCCTCGCGCTTTGCTAACCCAATCATCGGAATATTGGCTAGTCCCGCCTCATCCCTGGCTTTTATTGCGGCGCCCAACTGTCCTTTTCCTCCGTCAATCAAGAATAAGTCCGGAATACCCCACTGTTTCATGTTTTTCTGACTTAATCGCCTGGTAATTACCTCGTTCATATGCGCAAAATCATCATTCCCTGGTATTCGCATTTTGAACTTGCGATACTCAGCCTTGTTGGGCAACCCATTAGTAAATACGACCATACTGGCGACAGTATCAGTGCCACTCATGTGCGAAATATCATAACCTTCTATCCTCATTGGTGGCTTCCCCAGGCCCAACAGATCTGCCAAGCCTGATAGTCCGGCATCTTTGCTGAGATCCATAAACTCACTGTCGCTGAATACAACTTGCCTGGTCAAACCCTTCAGTGCAAAAAGTTGTTTCTTTAATTTTTCTGCCTCTTCAAACTGAGACTTTTTTGCGGCCTGGAGCATTGACCTCTCGACTCCGACTATTAAGCTCTTTCGCTCTCCCTTGAAATATTTTGTTAGCTTTTTAAGGTTTTCTCGGTAATCTTTAAGACTAGTTTTATTTTCTTCTAGGCCTGGGCAAAGCCCCAAGTGATATTGCAGGCATGCACGTTTGGGAATACTTCGTTCGTGGGTAGAAAACGGAAAAGCCTTGCGTAGATGAGTCAACGCTTTACGGATACTATTAACATTATAATAGGGGCCAAAGTATTGTGCGCCGTCATCTAGTGGCCTTCTAGTTATTGTGACTGTCGGGTGATCGCTACTATAGGTCACTCTGATATATCCACTACTTTTATCGTCTCGCAGCAAAATGTTGTATTTTGGCATATAACGACGGATTAGCTCGGCTTCGAGAAATAGTGCGTCCAGCTCTGTCTCTACCGTTATCCAATCTACATCTCGAATATCGGCTACTAACGCTTCGGTTTTGGCCTCAAAAGGACGACTTTTTTGGAAATACTGACGCACTCTATTTTTTAGAACGGCGGCCTTCCCGACATAAATAATCTCGCCATATTCGTTTTTATACAGATATACCCCCGGGTCCCCGGGAAGCTCCTTTAATTTGTTTTGAATGTGATTCACGCTTTTATTCTACTGGGTTTCAGCTTCTCAGTTTTTGCGCATTTGTCGCAAAAAGTTGTTTGCAAGCAGTCCGAACATATTAAAACAAGTCTGTTGCAAGAAATGTTGTCGCAGTTTTCGTAATTGCTGGTTTTGCCATGGCAGTGGACACATTCTCCGATGTCTTTAGACTTATCAGAAAATCGATGGGTCATGCGGTCGTCAAATATATGCAAAGCGCCTTCCCACAAACCATCGTCTTTATACTTTTCACCGTATTTCACAATGCCACCATCCACTTGATAGACTTCCTTGAAACCCTCTTTTTTCATAATAGAACTAAGTATTTCGCAGCGTACTCCGCCGGTACAATACGTAACTACTGGTTTATCTTTGATGTCGTTATACTTATCTTTCTTCAGTTCAGTGACAAAATCATGTGTTGTTTTGGTGGCTGGGACTACTGCGTTCTTAAACCTACCCACTGCTGCCTCGTAGGCATTACGGCCATCAAAAAACACTACGTCTTCACCCCGTTCTTTGACTAGTTCGTGCAAAGCCTCAGGTTTCAGGTGCTTACCGGTGCCTACCACCCCTTTTTCATCAACCTCTATGCCACTAGGCACACCGAAGGCTACTAGCTCGGGTTTAACTTTTACACTCAGTCTAGGAAATTCTCTGCCGTTTCCATCGCTCCATTTGTACATTATTCCCTTGAAAAGCACAGACCGGTTCATCTCACGTTTGTACTCGCGTAATGATTCAATGTCACCTCCAAGTGTTCCATTGATCCCATGTACGCTGACAATTATTCGACCTTTTAGATTTAAACGATTGCACAATTCCCTCTGCCATCGCATGGTAATCGCCGGGTCAGATACCGGGACAAACTTATAATACAAAATAACCTTATTCATCCCTGGCATTATAACACTCCACCCCTGTAAAATAAACTCCAAACGAACACCCTAAAACCCGCTATTTTAAAACAATCAGAAATTAACACCTGTAGAGGACTGTCCTCTAGAATAGTTAGTTTGTGATTATATATCGGGGGTATTGCTTTTTTATTAGATGTGTGTTAGGATATGTGTCTATGAAATTTTTACACGTATTTTTAGCATCGTTTTCAGTACTAATATTATCGATTATTTCGGCAGCGCCTGTTAGCGCGGCAGAACAGTGTATAACTAACCCAAATCACACCATTAGTTTTAGCAACTCTTTTTGTCAATTTCGAGTACCGAATGGCGGCATGGATTGCCAGGGTAAGGTTCGTTATTGGGTGGCCAATGGGCGTCAGGTAACTAGTATCAAGGCAGTTGGCGCTAGCTGCAAAAAAGTCTCTGTAAAGATAGACTCTGGTAATGGTTATGGTGGCTGGAAACGTTCTTCAAACACCGAAGCTGGAGTTTTTAGGAACGTACCAGCATCAAGGCGCTTAGTGCGAATAAAGTATCAGCTGTGCACAATCAATCAAAACACGAATGCAGAAGTTTGTACTTTTGTTGAGCGCGTCCGATAGACTACATAAAAAATCGCAGATAAAAATAAAAAAGGGCCGCTAGGGTCCTTTTTTATTTGTTAACAAGACTGCGGGAGTTTTGTTAACGATGATTAACTTTATTGCTAAGGTTAATCATTTGTCACCTCACGAATGACAATCTCAATATATACCGGCAGTTATGCATCTGTCAACACTTTTTTTGGTTGCTATTGACATAAGTGGTACAATGGTTAGATTGTATTAAATTAAAGGAAAGGCGATAAAACAATGATACAAATCACAGACTATACAGATGAAGTTGGCTTTACCGCCGTCGCAAGGTAACTGCTTCCTTATTCTCGTTTATTAACCAAAACTAAAAAACTAAATTCTCAAACAATAGTCTAAAAGCAGCGGAGGCTGCGAATAATGAAACGTAAATCAGACAATCGAAAAACTTTGTCACTATTTTGGCAATTTACAAAACCGGACAAGTGGTATTTTATCACCGGTACTTTAGGTGCGGCCCTTGGTATTATTGCCCAAGATATTATTCCTCCATTCATTGTATCTAGGGCATTTAATAGTTTGCAGAAATTATATGCATCAGGCGAGCCACTGCTATTCAGCGATTTTAGTCACTATATAGTCTGGTATATTGTTTTCTTGATTCTTGGAATTATTCTCTGGCGCACACAGGTTATCCTTGTTTGGCGTTACCAAATTAGAGCGATCCAACGAATAATGGAGCATCTGTTCGACCACCTGCAAAAACAGGATAGCAAGTTCCATTCTGACCGTTTTGGTGGCGCTCTTGTCTCACAGGCAAACAAATTCGCCGGAGCATACGAACGCATTACTGACGAATTCACATGGAGCATAACCACGGGTATCATATCTTTTGTTGCCTCTATTGCCTTATTGATTAAAGTGGCACCGTTGTACGGCCTAGTTCTTCTCTTGGTC
This sequence comes from uncultured Candidatus Saccharibacteria bacterium, assembly GCA_964494845.1. Taxonomy (GTDB): domain Bacteria; phylum Patescibacteriota; class Saccharimonadia; order Saccharimonadales; family JAGQNJ01; genus CAYRSA01. The sequence continues at coordinate 10,518 of CAZBSC010000009.1, forward strand.
TCTATTCTGTACTTCTGCATGATGATCTGGCGAATGAAAAAGCAATTGCCATTTGATAGAAAGTTGGCCCAAAGCGAGAGTGATCGAACAGCAAAAATCGCTGACATGATTACTAATGTCGGAACAGTAACAGCTTTTGCTGGCGAAGAACAAGAAAGAAAACTATTCAAGAAACAAGCCAATGAAACCAGTAAGACCTATTGGCAGCTACTAGACATGCACTGGATTAACGACACAATGAGCCATGTAAGCGTCAGCACCATGAGCGTAATGGCTTTCGGTTTGGGTATTGTTGGGGTCACAGTGCTAAAAGCCCCAGTCGGCACACTTTATCTTAGCATTACCTACACCATGGCTCTGACTAGACGACTATGGGAATCCAGCCGGGTTATGAGCAATGTTAACCGAGGATTCGGTGATGCCTACGATATGACCAAAATTCTTGACATCAAACCAGGTATTGCTGACATTCCACAGGCCCCAGAACTTCACGCTCCTCGAGGATCCATTACATTTAAAGATGTTGGGTTCTATTACCCGGAACAAGCTGATGACAATCTTTTTGATGGCCTTAACTTGCGGATTAAACCAGGCGAGAAAGTTGGACTCGTAGGTCATTCGGGTAGCGGAAAAACTACGTTGTCAAAATTACTACTACGATTTATGGACATTCAGGAAGGTTCAATTAGTATCGACGACCAGAATATTGCAGAAGTTACACAGACTAGCTTGCGTAAAAACATCGCCTATGTGTCACAAGAGCCGCTACTGTTCCACAGATCTTTAGCCGATAACATAGGCTATGGGCAGCCTGGTGCTGACAGAAAAACGATAAAAGCTGTAGCCAAGATGGCGCACGCCGAGGAGTTCATAGATAAACTACCAAAGGGTTACGACACGATGGTTGGTGAGCGTGGGGTAAAATTATCAGGCGGTCAACGTCAACGCATTGCTATTGCGCGGGCGATGATAAAAAACGCTCCAATTCTGGTACTCGATGAGGCTACGTCTGCTCTTGATAGCGAAAGCGAAGGTTTAATTCAAGATGCATTGTGGAAACTCATGGAGGGCCGAACCGCTATAGTCATTGCCCACCGTCTTAGCACCATTCAAAAAATGGACCGCATAGTAGTACTGGAAGACGGCAAAATCGTAGAACAAGGGTCCCACAAAGAGCTAATCCATGCCAAAGGTCCTTACGCTGACCTATGGAACCACCAATCCGGTGGAT
>CAZBSC010000009.1:11848-14355 GCA_964494845.1 uncultured Candidatus Saccharibacteria bacterium
AGGTATGCATCCAAAATAGCATCAGATATCTGATCGCAAAGTTTATCTGGGTGTCCTGGGGATACACTCTCGGCTGTTTTATAGGTTGGCATAAAAAATACTCCTTTCGTATCAATACCGCCGTTTACAACAGAGAAAGAAAAAGGAGCCAAAATTGCTTTCCTACATCTTCCCCTAGAATAAGGGCTAGAAGGGGCACCCTTCAACAAGTTCAGGGTAAACCTTTGCTTTTTGTGGTTGCCGGCAGGTCATAGAGCTAGTTCTCTCGCTGCACTCGTGATACGTATTTAATTAATGTGCTGACCAACTATATCACAGTGCATCTTGTAACCATAACCACACAGGCGCATAATACATGCATCAACAAGGAGGTAGTCGCTGTGAACGATGATGATCCGATTCTCAACCAACCCTTAGATCTGCCTGGCGGCGAAGACCCACTGCCACATAAAGGCGTACAAAATAAAAAGAAAAACCCTAAAAAGTTTTTAATTGGGTTGTTTGCATTTTTATTAGTCATTGGGCTAGCCACAGGCATAGTTATGTTACTAATAAACCGCGATAAACCAGTGCCGAATAATAGTAATGATACCCCGGCTGCCGGCATTTCAGCACAACAGTCTGCACAAATAAATGATGTGCCAGAAGCAACCAACACAGAATCGTATACAAGTAGTCCGTACCGAATCACCTTTTCATATCCAAAAACATGGACTGTAACTGAGGCAAATGATAATGGCATTAGGGTTGAATCAAAAAAATTTAGCTACACAAAATCTGATGGATCTGCAACAACTGGTAATTTTCGAATCTATATTAGAAAAGGCGCACGAGACGAAGACGGATCAATCATAGGTAAGGGCGTTGCCATAACGTCATCAGAAAAACTAAAGTACGATAAGCCAACCCCGTCACAACGCAAGGAAACCAACCTATCTCAGTTTGGCATAAATACGCCTGATAACTTTGCATTCTTCTTGATTGCTGGCAACTACGAGCTAAAGAAAGGAGATACCCTTGGTCCTGATTATGGCAAAGAAGCTGAAACAATAATTATTGCTGGTGGGTACTCTGGTGATGACCATAAAGACGACTTAGCAACAAACACAGTACCAACAGACTGGTTCAAAACGACCAACGCTTATAAGCAAGCGATGGCTATTTTACAATCGCTCGAGATAACCTAAGCGGTCCCCGAAGAACGTAATTACTCTTCTTCGCCAGCGTCTTTATCGCCAGGTTTTGATTCTCCGTCTTCAGACTCTGCGCCTTCTTCACCCTCGGCTGCTTCTTCTTCAGATTCTTCAGATAGCTGCGCTTTTGTTTCTTCTACCACCGCAACAGCGTGTTCTGGCTCTGTTAGTAGTGTAACTTTTTCCGGAATTTCAATATCAATTACAGTCAGTTTGTCGCCGATTTCAGCCAGACTTTCGATGCTCACAGTAACTTCATCAACAAGATCACGTGGTAGTGCTTCAACCTTGATATTATCGAGTTGACGTATAACTAATAGTCCCGCTTTAACTGCAGGTGAATCGCCTGTGAAAATAACCGGAACTTCTGTTTCGACTTTTTCATCCTGACGAATTGCGCCGAACACCACGTGACGAATTTGATTTTTCTTTGGCTCGAAATCAACGTCTTTGATAATAGTTAGAAATTTTTTACCATCTACGGTCACGTCAACCGCGTGATGTTTGCCGGCCTTGTTGTACATTTTGACAATGTCAAGATAATCGCCTTCAACAATAACCGAATCTTGTCCATGGTTATGAATAACAGCTGGTATTTTTCCAGAGCGTTTTAGCTCGCCCAGCCCTTTGCCCACTGTTTCGCGTTTTTTTAGCGTTACCGCAATTTGATCGTTGCTCAAAATTTCCTCCTAGTGGAATCTGTAAATAGTACATATTAGTATATCAAAAATTATCGCTGTTACCCAGAGGAATGTTATACTTATACGACATGTTTGATGTAGAACACATTGTCGCTAGCGGGGGAATACTAATTGTTGCTGCAATAGTTTTCGCTGAATCCGGTCTACTGGTTGGATTCTTCTTGCCAGGCGACACACTATTATTCAGCGCTGGGCTTTTGGCCTCTCAAGGCTCACCATCTTTGCTATTACTGTTATTGTTTACCTCCATTGCTGCCATTGTCGGAGACAACGTAGGATATAGCATTGGCAGACGGGCTGGCCCACGAATATTCAAGAAAGATGATGGCATACTATTTCACAAGGACCACCTAATAAGGGCTGAAGAATTCTACGAAAAACATGGCGGCAAAGCAATAACAATTGCTAGATTTGTGCCAGTAGTGCGAACCTTCGCACCGGTAGTTGCAGGAGCCGGCAAAATGCCTCGTAAGCGATTTATGTTTTTCAACATCATAGGTGGCGTATTATGGGTTTTTTCTATGACTCTTCTAGGATATTGGCTAGGCAGTAAAATCCCCGGCTTGAGCAATTATATTGAGTATGTGTTAATTGGCATTATCGTACTTAGCCT
>CAZBSC010000009.1:14455-19066 GCA_964494845.1 uncultured Candidatus Saccharibacteria bacterium
GCGTGGAGTACCTGAAGTAGCTTATTAACATCGTCCATATGCAATCCAGTTGTTGGTTCGTCCAGAATATACAAAGTTCTACCCGTAGGACGTCTAGACAACTCTGTTGCTAACTTTATCCTTTGTGCTTCTCCCCCAGATAAGGTTGTTGCCGGTTGCCCCAGCGCAATGTATCCGAGCCCGACATCTACCAAAGTTTGAAGTTTCCTAGAAATTGATGGTATGTTGCTAAAAAACTCTAGAGCAGTCTCACAGGTCATCTCTAAAACATCGCTAATAGTTTTGCCTTTATAATGTATCTCTAGAGCTTCTTTGTTATATCGCTTTCCTTTGCATTCTTCGCACGGAACATAGACATCAGGCAAAAAATGCATTTCGATTTTTATGATTCCATCACCTGAGCAGTTTTCACAGCGTCCACCCTTAACATTAAAGCTGAACCTTCCGGGATTGTAACCACGTATTTTGGCCTCTGGCACACTAGAGAAAAGTTCGCGAATTGGGGTAAATAGTCCTGTGTATGTGGCCGGGTTGGAACGTGGTGTTCGACCAATTGCAGACTGATCAATAACGATGGCTTTATCTAACTGTTGTATGCCCACAATGTCGTCGTGTTTGCCAGGTACAGTACTGGCTCTATGGAGTTGAGCTGATAACTCTTTTGCCAAAATATCGTTGATCAACGACGACTTTCCAGAACCTGAAACACCGCTGACAACAACCAACATGCCGAGTGGAATGTCGACATCTATATTCTGCAGATTATGTTCTCGCGCACCCTTGATAGCAATGACTTTCTCGTTACCTTTTCGGCGCTTTTTTGGTACTGGTACCGTTTTCTCACCACGCAAATACTGGCCAGTGATGCTTTTTGGATTTTTGGCAACCTGGTCTGGAGTTCCCTCTGCAACGACGTGACCCCCGTGAATTCCCGCTCCGGGACCAATATCCAGCAAATAATCAGCGGTTCTTATGGTGTCCTCGTCGTGTTCTACCACGATAACGGTGTTGCCCAGATCCCGTAGATGCTTCAAAGTTTTTATCAAACGTTCATTGTCCCGCTGATGCAAACCAATGGACGGTTCATCCAGAACGTACAATACTCCCATCAATCCTGACCCAATCTGAGTAGCCAAGCGTATACGTTGGGCCTCCCCACCAGATAGTGTTTTTGCTCCTCTGGCTAACGTCAGATAACTAAGGCCGACTTCCTTTAGAAAGCTGATTCTTGCACAAATTTCCTTAATTATCTGGGCAGAAATATGTTTTTCTTTGTCAGTTAGTTTTAGGGTCTCAAAAAATTTGACTGCCTCATCGACAGAGTATTCACAAATATCAATGATCGAGGTTCCGTTAACTGTAATTGCCAAAACTTCTGGCTTTAATCGTTTACCTTTGCAGGCGTGACAAGGTCTCTCTTGCATAAACCGTTCGATGTCACGACGCATAAAGTCACTTTCGGTTTCCTTATGCCTTCGCTCGAGGTTAGGGATAACTCCTTCGTATGTGCTCTCAAAAGACCTACCGCTGCCTAGAGCGACTTTGTATGTTTGAGTACCCGTACCGTACATTAATTTATCAATGTCAGACTGTTTTAGCTGTGCAGTTGGAACATGCAGACTAAACCCGTGAGCATCTGCGACTGCCAGCATTTTCTTCATGTACCATGCATCTGTGTTGATGCGGTTGTATGGACGTATTGCCCCCTCCGCAATAGTCAGTCGGCCATTTGGAATAACCAGATCCGGATCTACTTCCATCCTGGTACCCAGGCCAGTACATACAGGGCAAGCACCGTGAGGAGAGTTAAAACTAAAAGTACGAGGCTCTAACTCTGGGATAGCAACTTCAGGATGGTCGATACAGGCGTACATCAGGCTGTACGCTGCATCCGTTTTCGTGTCAGCATTGTGGATTATTAGTTTCCCATCGGCAATGTCGAGTGCCTGTTCTATGGACTGCACCATTCTGTTCGAGCTACTGTCGTTGTTAACAAGACGGTCAATAATTACCTCGATGGTGTGTTTTTTTGCCTTATCTAAATCCGGAAATTCATCTAGGGCGTAGATAACGCCATCAACCCGTACTCGAGCAAAACCTGCTCGCATGTACTGTTCTGGTATATGCTCGAATGCGCCTTTCTTATCTATTACTACAGGTGCCAAAATAATCAGTTTTGCATCTTTCGTCCCAGAGTTTACCTGGTCAATAATTCCAGTTGGCGTTTGCCTGGTGACCGGCTTACCACACTCAGGACAGTGGGGCACACCAATGCGCGCAAACAAAAGACGTAGATAATCGTAAATTTCCGTAACGGTTGCGACAGTTGAACGGGGATTACGAGATGTAGATTTTTGGTCGATACTAATTGCTGGCGATAGGCCGTCTATTTGGTCAACGTCGGGTTTTTCCATCAGCCCTAAGAATTGACGGGCATATGAGCTCAGAGATTCTACATATCGCCTCTGGCCCTCCGCGTAAATCGTGTCAAAGGCTAAGCTTGACTTGCCAGACCCAGACAAACCAGTAATTACGATTAGTTTTTCTCTGGGAATTTCAACTGAAATATCCTTCAGATTATGTTCACGGGCACCTTTAACTACAATTTTCTCACTCATAAAGTCCCCAGATTATAGCAAAAAACAGAGTAAATTTCTAGGCTGTAGGGCAATGCGGCTAGTTGTCCCACGCTCGGAGTCGTTGCTCGGACACGAATGTTGGTGGCGCAAGCACAACGGAAATATTTAGACGATTCGTAATAAACTGAACAACATCTTGGGGAGTAACATCAGTCTGCCCACTCCACACTTCTGCTACAGGCATATTAGGAACGAATGTTACGTCACCCGTTGCTTCGCGTTTTCGATGATAGACCTTGTCTAAGTAGAGTTCATGAGCCCGATGAAGTATATCTGTTGAGGGATGTTCAGGATCAGGCACCAGTGTTATTATTCGACTGTCGGAAGGCTTTGGATTTTCAACAACTTCAGATAGCAATGTAGCCATGTTAAACCTAGTTTGTAATCCAACGCTAGGAAATCCTAACCGGTGAAGTCCATCTTCAATGTCAGTGCGTATTCTACCAATATCTCTCATTTGGTACCCAATATTTGTGGGTCTTTTGTAATTCGACGGAACATTACTATCAAGCAATACGAGTTTCATGAGATTACGATCATCCGCCTGATCATCCGCCATTTCTTCTACATATGCCCTTACGGGCGCTCTGGCACCATATACTTCATAGCTTTTTTGCAACCCCGACCTCAAGAATAATAGGTCATCACTGTCCGCCCGGGGTGCTTCAAATTCAACCATGTGATAAATTCGAAGACTCGTAGGATTAACTCTTCGTTGTCTTCGAGAGTGTGACCTTGCGGCATAACCATTTTTTCTTGGCACATTTCCTCTTGCCCACTACTTTTTTATCTTTCTGTACTTACCCTGTCAGTATTTCAAAAATCGAAATACTATACAATAGTAAGATAACTATGAAAAAAGTCGCTATACAAGGCCAGGCCAGTTCCTATCACCACCAGGCGGCTCAGAAGTTCTTTGGTAAAAGTATCCAGATTCTGCCGTGTGACATCTTTAAAGATGTTTTTAGCGCTGTTGATGGCGGAAAATCAGAATACGGTGTTGTGGCTGTTGAAAATTCACTATACGGAGCTATAAACCCAGTTTATGATCTTTTGCTCAAAAAAAGTTTGTTTATACTCGGAGAAGTAAATTTAGGAGTACATCACTGTCTAATCGGTTTGCCGGATTCAAAAAAACAAAACCTAACGGAAGTATACTCGCAGGTCATGGCGCTTGCTCAGTGCGAAAAATATCTAGATAAAAATCTACCGGGGGCAAAAACGATAGATTACCACGATACTGTAGCGAGCGTAGAGTTGGTCAAGAAACTTGGAGACAATACAAAAGCTGCTATCGCCAGTAAACAAGCGGCTGAACTTCACGGCATGAAAGTTCTTGCTCAAAATATTGAGGATAGTCCCCAGAACATAACCAGATTCCTAGTGCTATCCAAAAATAGACCGGTTGACATAGAGACGAACAAGACCTCTATTGTCCTGCAAACACCGGCAGATAAGTCTGCAGGCTCACTGCATAAAGCCCTGGGGGCACTAGCAGAACAGAACATTAGCCTATCTTCTCTGAACTCAAGACCCGTTGTAGGAAAAAAATGGCACTATATGTTTTATATTGACCTTGATACTAGTGACAGCCAGGAAAGTTTTAAACACGCATTATCGCAACTGCAAGCCATGGGTTGTGATGTCAAAGTGCTAGGAAGTTATAAAAGAGACGAAAGTTGAAGTTATTTAAAATAATCATTACTGACTTAGCAGGGTTCGGTCTCATTGTTTTAGCTGTATTAACAGGCTGGCTGCCTGGACCTGGCGGCATCCCACTGCTGTTGGCTGGAATCGGTCTCTTGTCGATTAATCACGAATGGGCTAGAAAAATACTACATAACATCAAAACCAACGGATTAAAGTTCTTCGACAAACTTTTCGTAGATCATCCAGCCGTAAAAATATTCTATGATTCGCTCGCACTGGCTATGTTTGCTTTCGGGGTGTACTTACTAGTAAAGCTAACCGG
>CAZBSC010000009.1:19166-32767 GCA_964494845.1 uncultured Candidatus Saccharibacteria bacterium
GGTGTTTTAATCTGGGCAGATATGCGGTTTCATTCTAGCCACCAAAACACTACAAAACACGCCAGAAAAAACTCAAAAAAATCTAATCTAGCGCGGGGCTAATACTCTCGGCATATAGTCGAAGTTCTTCCAAGAGATATAGCTTTTCTTGATCTTTTGTAACCAGTAGTAGTTCTTGTAATCTTTTTAGGTATCCTGGCATTTGTTTGGCAATTTTTGCATCCCTGAACGCTTCCCATTCTGAGCGTTCTGAATCTGATAGCTTTTTGGGGAAATTTCGAGCCTTATATAAAGGCAAGAGTTTTCTCATGCGGTCATCGTTGAAGTTGAATTGGTCCGGTATAAGATTCTCTGGGCTAGCATTGTGCACCTTTTCCAGCAAATTCCGATCTGTATCCTGTAAAAAACCATCGTAAAGCCGGCCGTCTACATCATTCTCGTTCTCCATCAGACGAGTCTGCTGTTGCTCATCTAAAATTTCTAGTGCTTTCATGAGGTTATCAACAAATTTTGGATTCGCTTTTAATTTACTTCCATTTTTTTCAATGGCTTCCAAGTCAATATCCAGCCGATTCTGGGAAGCCTTATCCAGAACACTAATCGGGGCAACCGCGGGGCAGCGATTATACTGCAGGGTTTTTACGGGTAATTGTGGATCGGTAGGATCTTTTTTATATTTCCAGGCATCGGCTAGTTTTTCAGCCGACAAGCCTGTGAAAGCGCCTGGATCATGGCGCAGATCATACACCAGAGAACCTTGCTTTTTAGGATGGTCGGCTATCTTGATAGCGATTGTTGCTTTTTCAAATTCACTTGCAAATTTACCGCTAACATATACAAACTGTTGGTTACTATCAACCAGCCCTGCAACTTTTCTCTTGTCTCTCATATCAAATAAATAATCGAATAGTTTTGGCTGTTTTGACTTCAACAGTCGCGCTAATGACAATGTAGCGTTCACGTCACTGAGCGCATCATGAGCATTTGCGTGATCCAGCTTGTTGACTGACGTCAATAGTTCTAACCTATTGCTGGGTTTTCCACTACTGTCAAAAGGCCAAACTATGCCCTCAGGACGTAGAGCTCGCGTCATTCTTACGACGTCCAGCATATCCCATCTTCCCCTGTTGTCTTTCCACTGCCATTCATAAGCATCATAAAAATTCCTATACTGCAAAAATCTTACAAATTCATCGTCAAATCGCACAGTGTTATATCCCACAAAAATAGTCCCGGGGACTGCTATCTTTTCGTGAAATATTTTTAAAAACTCTGCTTCAGTGTAGCCTTCACTTTTTGTTTTTTGCGGTGTAATTCCAGTTACTAAAATGGCGTCAGGGCTAGGTAAAACATCATCGGCAAGCGCGATGAGCATGTCATCCGGCTCACCAACGGCCTGCAGATTCATGTCAAAGCGCTGTCCACCAAATTGCATGATTCGATCAGTCCTGGGGTTAAAACCACTGGTTTCTAGGTCGTAAAAGTAAAAGGTTAAACTGGGGCTCTTCCCGCTAGTACTCAATCTCGTAATCTCCGCTTTTGCCAAATTTGATTTTTGTCCCTGGTTCTATATTTTGTTTCTCTAGCTCGTGCATTATCCCCATTTTTTTCATTATGTCACGCAACCGACGAATACCATGCGAGTTTTCATAGTCTGTACGATGAGCAAACTTCTCTATTTTCCCACCTGTCACCAAGAAGTATTTTTTCTCTTTGACAACTTGCCAAGGCAAATCTTGTGCCTGCAAACGAATCACGGGTAGATCTTTTTTAGTTGTTTTCAAAACTTTCGTTTTATGTTTATTGGCCAATGTTACAGTTACACGTAGTAACTCTTGTAATCCCTGTTTGCTTTTTGCAGATATCGCCATTATTTTGGTCGTTTTAGGGACTATTTTTCGAAGTTCTTTGATTTTATCCGCAACTATTTCGTCGTCCAGCCCATCTATTTTATTCAGTACAACTATCTGCGGTTTTTTAGCCAGGCTCTTGGAATAATTTTTTAACTCGGCTTGAATAACCTTGTAAATAGACGTTACATCTTCTTGATAAGCATCAACCAGATGTAAAAGTACCGAGGTTCGCTCGACATGACGCAAAAACTCATCACCCAGGCCCTTGCCACTGCTAGCGCCTTCAATAAGCCCAGGTATATCTGCAAATAACAACGAAGAATCATCAACATCCACCATGCCAAGGTTTGGGGATAAAGTCGTGAACGCATAGTCGGCGATTTCAGGACGGGCGTTGCTAATGCTAGCCAGTAGGGTAGATTTACCAGCGTTAGGTTGCCCCACGAGGCCGACGTCAGCTATCATCCTCAGCTCGAGTCTTACATGCCGCTGTTCGCCTTTTTCGCCTTTTTCAGCGACCCTCGGAGCCTGCCGAACAGAGCTAGTAAAATGAGCGTTACCGTATCCGCCACTCCCACCCTTGCAAACCACTGCTCTTTGATTGTCCTGAACTAGGTCAACAAGGATTTTTCCATCTTCATCGAGAACAACTGTTCCGACAGGCACCAATAACTCTAAATCTTCACCATTCTTGCCATGTCGTTTGCGCTTGCTGCCACCTGCGCCAGACATCGCAGTCATTTCTTTTTTATAGCGGTAAATGGCGAGGGTATCTTGGTTATTGCTAGAAATCACCACAATATCACCTCCCTTACCGCCATCGCCACCATCTGGCCCACCCTTTTCTATAAATTTTTCATGCCGAAAGTTAACGATACCATTGCCACCATCGCCTGCTTTAAGCGTCATTTCTACATTATCTACAAACATACTGCCCTTAGTGTCTCATCTATAACCCCCTCAATACAAATTCTCTAGCATTTTGGGCTGATAATCTTTGTGTCAAAAATCAGTTTCTCTGAATAAAACATATCTGTAGATACGTCGAATGAGGAAAAGTGGTTTTGGGCCAAAGAGAGCGGGCCAAAATTGAGAAATTGTATTGTGGGGGGGGTATAACACCTCTGTTGTCCAGGCGCTTAGCCAAAAGAGAGAATTCTATTGGACTGCCCGCAAAAAGTTAAGACTTTCCAGACGAGAGCGCGTAGCAGGCCCTAGTTCTTCATAAAAAAGCTCCTGCGCAGAAAACCAACGTGCATTCTCGAAATCATCTTTGCAGTTTATATCAATACCTTGAGAATTATCAGGCAAATCAATCCTATAGTCATAAAATTTCATACGCACTATCACCTTTTCGCCCGTACTCCGTAAAACTTTTTTACTCTCGCCAGTGGTGTAACCTACGATTTCAGTAATTTGTTCATCGTTTATTACCAGGCCTACTTCTTCTTCCACCTCACGCTTTAAGGCGTCTATCTTATTTTCGCCGTCATTTATTCCGCCTCCGGGAACAACCCATAAGTCTGGGTACACACCGCCTTTGATACTTTTTCCAAGCAGAATTTTATTGTCCTCAGAGAATATAAACGCACCTACAATGTCTCTGCTAATAGTTCTCATTACATGTCTAGTATAGCAAATATCTAATATATGTAGCCGTATGCAGCGGCTTGAGAAGGAGAAAGTTTCTTGTGTGACAAAACACCGAAACCAGCAACGTTCATTTCCGACACTTCAACACTACCGTCAGAGTTTACCCTTTCGACATATCCAACATGACCATAATAGTCACGAGGTGGAGTCCAGATGACTGCACCGGCTCTTGGGCTGTTTCCGACGCTAAATCCTGCACGCTGAGCCAATATCTTCCAGGTGCTGGCATTTCCTAGGTTGTTGGGCAAATCAGGGCGACGAGTTTTGGCGTACCATGTACAGTACCCATAGTCATAACCATTGCTTTTATCGTATTGGGCTGAAAAACCGCCCCAAGCAAAACCACCAGTTGAGGCAACGTTTTCTACGGATGGAGTAGCCGCCACAGCTGCAGGCTTGGCGCTTGGAAGAATTATGTACTGCCCAACAGGTAAACCACCGGTTTCTATGTCATTAAAAGTAACAACTTGAGCCTTATCTACCCTGTATTTAGATATAATTTCGTTTACGGATTCACCGGGACGAACTTTGTAGGCAATACCATCTATTGGCGAGATTACTAGTTTCGATCCTACACCAACAGTGTCGCCATCCAGGTCATTAGACCAACGAATAGTGTCAGATGTAACACCGAATTTTTCGGCAATACTAGGTACAGTATCGCCTTTTTGGACTGTATAAAACTGGATATCGGCACGAGATTTTAGGGCCGTTGCAATAACTTGAGGTTTTGCAGAGACTATATTGTCTGAAGGCGCAATCGCCAACTGAGCGTTAACCGTGTCGGCTTTGTTTGCGACCGAGCTAGTTTCTGGTAGGCCGGCAGTTTTTGCGATATTCACAGCGATATCCGCAGATGATAATGCGTCAAGTGGGTTTACGACTTCCTCGGACTGCGAAGTATTCAGAATAGCGTTACTTACGCCGGTACCACTAGTCTGCGGGTTTTGGGCGACAAATGCGACAACAACCACAAGCAATACGGCGTTACTCGCAAGTAAAGAATAACGAACTAGCTTACCGCGGTTCTTTTTGGCAAGCATCCTACGATACCAGCGGTTGTGCTTGATATCTGTCTGTATTGTGCTCAAACGAGCTGAAATTTCTTGATTGAGAGCTTCAGTGGTACGAATACCAGCCTCCAAGGCTTGCGCCTTACACTATAAACCGTTGTTAATGACTTTTTTCTCGAGAAACTCGACCTGTAAAGGGTTTCTCTAATTTTTTCGCTAATTATCGGTTTATAGACGATTCTTACCTCTGTTAAATCATATAACATTAGTTACAAATCGTAAGCACGATTATAGCACAACAAGTCAACAAAAAGCAATGGTTTTTTAGCTATTTCCACCCCTGTAAATATACTAATTACACAGTATTTTACAATATTTATCAACATTTGCTTGATGCTGTTCTAGTGTGTCGGCAAAATAGGTTTTGCCATTATCGCCAGCAACGAAATATAAATGATCTGTTTTGGCTGGTTTTCTTACCGCGTCAAGTGAGAGATCAGTTACGTTACTAATTGGGCCAACCGGAAGTCCAGTGTGTTTAAAGGTGTTATAACGAGAATCATAAGTTAAGCTAGGGGTTTTGCCATCAGCTATGGCGCCGTACAACACCGTAACATCTGACTGCAATGGTCCTCCGGCCCTTAAGCGCTTTAGGAATATTTGTGCAACAACCGCCCTATCAGTATCTTTTGCCACCTCTTGCTCTATGATTGATGCCAGGATAATACCCTCGTGAACTGTCAGACCCTGACGCGTAATACCTTCCCGAACTGCGGGAGTCAGCCTTTTTTGCATCTCGTCGAGTGACGCAGTAATTATATCCTTGGCTGATGTTTGTGAAGTTTTTTGGAATGATTCTGGATACAAATAGCCCTCCAAGCTTGCCTTCACTGGCTTATCAACAAGTGCTGGATGGTTTTTGTAGTTCTGTGGTCGCAATGCCTCAACCACGTCCTTTGGCTTGAAACCGCTATTAATGAGTGTCGCCTCAACTTGGTCGATGCGCTGGCCTGGCAGAATCGTCACAAGATCAGTAGCAACAATCCCTTTGGCTAGTACTGTTACGATTTCAGACACCCCTTGACTGGGGCGAAGCGCGTAAGTACCGGCTTTTAGATCCTCACGTAGGTTACTATTGCGAACATACCATTCAAAAGCCCAGCTCTCCTTGATAACACCTTTTTCCTTCAAGGTTTTAGAAATTGCTTGAGTTGAATACCCGGAAGGTATCTGGACTAGAACAATATTCTGCGATTTGCTAACAGGCTTTAGGGCCTGGTTGTATATATTATGGACAAAAGTGGCTGCGCCAATAATCAATATGACTAGCAGTGAAATAGCTAGGACAATTAAAGTTTTTCTTCTCGAGTTTCGTTTGGAATTCAATTTCTTCATAATCAATTTACCGACTGGCCCCTGTGAGTATGACCGAATCTATGAAATCTTGCAAAATCACTCTGGCAGCCTCGGCGTCAATATCAGCCTTGGAATAGGGCTTTTTTTGTGATTTCAGGTACTCTTCAGCCTTGATAGAACTAGTCGCTTCGTCCTGAAACACGACTTTAAGCCCGGGGTTAACGTTCAAATTGGACACAAATTCCCTGACATATTCCGTCTGGGCAGTATCTTCACCATGCAGGTTGCGGGGCAGACCAATAACTATTGTTTTAGCTCCCTCGCTACCGACTAGCTCGTGCAGATTAGCTGTAAAGTTTTTGTCGTTGTCCAGAGTTTTCAAAGGCTCGGCTATCAATGCAACGCCGTTAGCTCGGGCAACGCCAATCCGCTTTTCACCAATATCCAAAGCCAGAAAGTTACCGTCACTCATATTAGTTGTTGTTTGTAGAGGTGAAAACTAAATTAATCTTGGTAACTTTCTTTGGCGTACGCGAAACCCAGAACGGACTGTATTTGACTTGCGCCTCTTTGACTCCTGGGAATTCTTTGATGATGTTCTCTGTTTCGCCGCTCTTTTTACCAGCTATGTCGGTCTTCAGCTGGTCCTGGTCAATATCTGGGCCTACCAGTGCCGTAGTATCGATGGCTATAACCGTATCTCCGTTAGGTTTAGTTTCTTTGATTACAAACTTGGCAGTATCGATACCGTCGTCCTGAATAGTCTGTTTCTCTGTATCAATTTTATCTTTCATGCTAGCGGTGATGAGTTTTTTCAAATCATCTCGTTTTATTCCAACCATACTGAAATCGGCACTATAGCTTACTTTCACATTGGTTGCTTCTTGACCAACCCCGGGGCTAACGTCGGTGTTTTCGTTAGACTTTTTGAAGCTATCTGTAATTGCATAGTAGCCGGCATCCTCTAGTTGTTGTTTCAAGTCTGTTTTTATAGCATCGTCTTTAACGTCCATTTTGCCCTTTGCCGAATCAACGTCCTGATCACTAACAACTTTTATTGTTTTACTGATTCCGCCTGTCATTGCTGTTCCAGTGGCGCTCAGGCTCGAGTATCCAGATACGCTGTAGCTTGCAGCACCGATGTTATATTGTTCGCCATTTTTTTGTGCAACAACTTTTGTTAATCCTGAAAAACAATTTCCACCGCCAACATCTGTATTATTTATGGTTGTGTTGGATTGGGTAATATATGTCAGACCATTTGCACTAACGCCTGTCCCTGCTGGTACTGTTATAAATCCATTGCCCACATCGTCGCACCGCTGGCGTATCGTCACCACTCCCGATGCTTTAGCGCTGAGGTCTTTTTGTCCTGTGGCTGGGACCTCCTGGGAATCCTCTTCTTTTTTCTCAGCTAGTTTTGATGGAGCAATGTCATCGGACTCGTTTAATTCGGTCGTAGACGGGCTGGCGGTAATTTCTAGACTAGTATCAATCGGTTGGGCATCTGTTTCTATTGTTATAGTTGCGCTAGGAGCAACAAAAAATGCCAGATACCACAAGACAATCAGTGCAATCCCTGCACCAATTATTATGAATAGTTTTTTACGAAACTTCTCAAAATTGGGAATTTTAGGGTTTTTTTCGCCCTTGGATTTGGTTTTTTTAACAGGTTTAGATGAACCAGCCTCTGGGGCACTCGCAGCCGATGCTTCTTCTTCGTTCATGTCTATTGCGCCTGCAGCCGCTGCGCCCGCTAGAACTCCGACAGGTGCTTTTTTATCAATTATAGGGTCTTCAACATCAGCTTCTATCTCTTCGTTTTCATCAATCCTGCCATCAGGAGCATTGGGTATTTCGGGCTTTGATTGCAGATTTTTGGCAACATACAACCCAGTAGCGCCAGCAATAGGTAAAAGTCCAGCTTCAGAGGTAATCAGCACCGGATGTTTACCCGATTCGTCAGCTGTTCTCTTTAACAGCTTCATATTAACAATGCTCTGCAACGCCACGGCACGTTTTGGCAAGACAAGGGCTACGATTTTAGAATCGCTAGACTGTAATTTGTCTATTATCGCCGTAATTTCGTCGTCGACATCAATGTAGATTGTATCTTTAGCGCTATCAGCCATCTGTTAAACCTTTAGTATCCTATCAATTCGTTCTTTTACTGAACCGCTGGGTCCATCTAATTCTTGTTGTAGTGTATCCAATCCGACGCGCAGCAAACCCATAGCGGTTATGAAAGTATGATCAGTTACATCACCTGTTTTGTCAATAATACCTACCACTTGATTCGGCTGGATATGTTGGACTTTAGGCTTTTTTGTAAATGGCAAGCCTCGATACCAATCAGTATTATTCAAATCATGAACTAGCATTTCTAGTGATGACCCACCGCCACAAAGTAACATTTTCTGCGGCAAATGGTCCAACTGGTCGAACTCACTGAGGGCCAATTCGACACCTTTTATCCAGACGCCGAGCGTCTTTTCTAGTGCGTTTACGACACTCTCGTTTTCTTTTGCTGGGTGGCTGGGTTCAGCCAAAGCCATTTTTAGATTTTCAGCCTTATCGAATGGAATATCCATTTCTCGCTCGATTGATCTAGTGTAGGCTCGGCCACCAATACCAAACATTTTAGTACCCTGTACACCCCCATCATTAATAACAGCAATATCGGTAGTGCCACCGCCCACGTCCATAAGTATCGCACTCATACTGGTATTGCCATCATCGCCAATAACTGATCTTGCAACCGCAAAAGGCTCGGCTGCTACAGCCAATAAATCTAAGTCCAATTCTTGGCTGGTTTTTTCTAAGGCACCAATGTGTATCAACGGAGCAAATGCAGTATATAGCTGAACGACTACATCCTTGCCTTGAAACCCGAGTGGATTCGTTACCCTATAGCCATCGATTTCGATCCCAACCAGCGCACTGTTAACCAAGCGAATTTCAACTTCTTTTCCGCCCAATTCCCAAGCCAGTTGTTTGCGAGCCTTTTCTTCAGCCCGTTTTTGAACAATTTTGATAATTTTTTCGACTTCTTCGATGTCTAGTGGTTTTTCAGCATCAACACGCTTGCACCTAACAGTGGTGGTCGTCCCCTTTACTAACTCGCCGGCAATCCCGATAATAACTGTCCTGGCGCTAACACCTGCCTGTTGCTCGGCAATTGATAATGCCTTGTCGCAGTTGGCCACAACCCCAGAAATATCAGCAATGGCACCAGCCTGCATGTCACCTAACCCCTGATGTGCTCGTCCAACACCGATTATCTCGGCACCACCCTCGGCGGTCATTCTGGCTATTAATGCCTTTACATACTCTGTGCCTACGTCCAGGGCAACAATGTATTTATCCGAGCTCAGTTTCGTCGGCGTATGTCCTAGCGCAGAATGTTTTAACTTCTTTATTTTATCAAGCATAACTACTGTGGTAATTATACCATGAGCACAAACAGTCTAGTTAATGGATAAACGCTTAAAATGGGCATTAAATGGCCTGGTCCCTAATTCTGGGATTGCTCTGTCCACCGTAATAATTTCTTTAAGTGCAGGGAATGAATCAAAGATTTTTCTAACGGAACCGTTTAATAATTCCTGGCATACTTTTTCAATAACACGCGGCGACACAGTTATTTCCCTTTGTGACCTAGGAATAGCCCAGCAGTTAACAGCGATTAGCGTTCTTGCTGCCGGGGGAATAATTCTGTCTTTTCGTTCACGCATAAACGCAAAGTCTGGTTTCTCTGCCAAAAAACCAATCGTAGCTGCTGCCGCCATGTCTGAACATATCAATAATCTCTGGCTATTTATGTCTACGGCCGTATCTGGTTTTTCAATATCCCAGTCATTATGAAAATGTTCGTGTTCGCCACGGACGGCGCCTATTTTGTGCTGCCTACCAATCTCTTTGCCGTCACAAAAAGCTAAAACGCTGCTTCTTGGTAATTCTTCTGCTGGGTCAAAAGTTGCAGTCCCTAGTAGGATACGAGCCCAAGGGTGCCTTACAGAAACTTCACGAACCCATTCTGTACGTTCTTCTATAGATGCCTGCATACCAGCTACCTGATCTAGCGGGACAGGAGAGGTCATTAATTCGGGCGTGACTATATAGCCATCTGTGTTTACCGGTAATTCGTCGAGGGCTGTTTCAAAAGCTTCCCATGACGGCTCGGAGATACCGGTTACTTGCGTTCCGTTAGCAGCCTGAAACTGGTGGACACCATGCTCACGCACGTATCGTACTGATATTGAGTCGTTCTCTGCACTCATATACTACTATTTTACAACTGTTTTGCTTTTATTGCAAAACTGCTTTGATGCGGCGAATGCCAGCGGATGAGGATTCTTCTTTCAGGATTTTGAAAGTTTTTCCGTCTTCTACCAGTTGTAGAGTATGGTCTACGTGTGGGCCACCACAAATTTCGAAGCTAAATGGTTTTTGTTCGCCGTCTGCAATCATTTTGTAGACTTTTACGGTGTCGCCGTAGCGGTCACCGAACTGCCCAAGGGCACCCATATCTTCCCTAGCAACTTTAGTTGGGTATTCTTGCCAAGTAACTTTTAGATCTTTTTTAATCTGTTGGTTGACGATTTTTTCTACCTCGTCCAGTTGTTCACGGGTGACTTTTTCGGGATGAGAGAAATCGAACCTTAGGCGTTCTTCAGTAATATTAGAACCGCGTTGCACAACGTGGTCGCCCAATACATCGCGAAGCGCCTGATACATCAGGTGCGTCGCGGTGTGGTATTTCTTGTGTTGCAAGGTCTGTCCTCCAAGTCCACCTTTAAAAGTGCCCTTGGTAGCCGTTTGGCTTCTTTCGCGCTGCTGTTTCATTAGCTTTTCAAATGTTTTATCAGCATCGTTAGCTATTGTGATGCCCCTTTTGAAAGCTTCTTCTTTAACAAGCTCGACTGGGAATCCATAGGTATCATAAAGCTTAAAAATCAGGTCTCCTGTTAATTGATCGATATTCCTTGTACTGACTCCAATAGTACTGCCATCACCAATACTCGATACTCCAATGGTGAAAGCTTTTGTTGTTTTTTGAAACTCTTTCAACCCTTTTCTAAGGGTCTGGCGAAATACTTTTTCTTCTCGCACCAAGGTTTCAATAACATCGTCTTTTTTGGCTTTTACTTCTGGGAAATCATCTTCGTATAGCTGGGCAATGACTGGCACAACTTCTTGTAAAAAGTTTTGCTCAACTCCTAGTTCGAATGCAAAACGGATAGCTCTGCGCAACAATCGGCGCATTACGTAACCCTGTTCTTTGTTGCTGGGCGTGACACCATCAACAGCTAACCAGGTTGCACTACGCAAGTGGTCAGCGATTACGCGCATAGCCGTGGTGTGTGAATCATAGTTTTTACCGCTTATTTCTTCTAGCTTCTCGATAATCGGCCACATAATACTAATCTTGAAAACATCAGGGCTATTTATTGCTGCCATAGCAATACGCTCTAATCCGCCACCAAAATCAACGTTCTGTTTTGGCAGTTTTTCAATGCCTTTTTCTGTTTTTAGGTATTCCATGAACACCGAGTTGCCTATCTCTACAAACCGTCCACAGTCGCAGTTCGGATGACAATTTTTCCCGTAACTTGGGTCGTGTTCTACAAAGTCAAACTCGTAAAATATCTCTGTTGTTGGCCCACCCGGTTCGCCAGCCGGCATATTTTCAGGTTGGCCAGAGCGACTCCACCAGTTTTTTGAACCATCGTAGAAAAATATTTTCTCACCCGGTTTCATGCCTCTTTTGGCAGCTGCATCTTCGCTACCCATGTCGGCCTCAATTTTCTTGATATCATTTTCACCCAAAACATCTTTCCAAATACCGGCAGAATCAGTATCTCTGGGCACATTGTATTTTTCATCACCGATGAATAAGGTTATAAAAAGCTTGCTAGGGTCTAAACCAATTTCCTCTGTTAGCAGTTCCCAGAACCACGGGATTTGTTCTTTCTTGAAGTAATCGCCTAGACTCCAGTTTCCTAACATCTCAAAAAAAGTATCGTGGCGATTGTCGCCAACTTCTTCTATATCTTGCACTCTGATTACAGTTTGGCTGTCAGTCAGGCGAACGCCAGCAGGGTGCTTTTCACCGAGCAAATATGGCAACAGTGGTTGCATACCGCTACCAGTAAATAACGTTGTTGGATCATTATCCGGGACCAAAGGAGCCCGCGGAATCACTTTGTGTCCACGTTTTTCAAAAAACTTTAAATAGGCCGCTCTAATCTCTTGTGCATCCATCTGTTACATTCTATCAGAAATGGGCTTTAGTCCACAAAACCGACTACTTCCCGTGCATAGAGACATGCCGCTGAACCTACCACAAAACTCGAACAGGCCTGGGGTTTTTCGGGGTTATCGTAAATAGTACAAGTGTTATCGACTGCCAAATGGCCACAATCTGCGGTTAGTGTACTGAACTCCATATCGGGGGGGACATCTGCATCAAGACCATTCGGAAACCACTCAGATGGCTCTAACTGTACCCTGCGAAAGCTTGGCTCTGCCTTGATATGGACCTTCCTAGTTATTTTGAGTCCAACCATAACCGTTTCTCTCCTAGTCATAGCCATGTTAACACCAGTCCTGCAGCAGGCAGCAGTACAATTTTCGCAGGAAATATCTGGCCTTGGTGGTCCAGTATCCGGAAAGAGACTCATTAAAAAATTATTCCTCCGCCTAGAACTAATTCTTTATCGTATATTACTGCGGATTGGCCGGGTGTTGCTGCACGGATTTCGTCTTTTAACTTCACTTTCAGCCGGCCGTCCGGCACTAGATGTAGTGTAGCGTCGATTAACGGTGCTCTATGTCTAGTGCGTACTTGGACCTTGGCACCATCTTTAGGCACCTGATTAATCCAGTGCACATCTGTTAAATTGAGCTCCTCGTACCAAAGATTCTCATCATCCAAATTGGTCGTGACGTAGACTTCGTTCTTCTTCATGTTCTTGCCAGTTACGTAATACGGCAAACCACCGCCAATCCCGAGCCCTGTTCGTTGGCCAATTGTGTAGAATATTGCCCCGTCGTGTTCGCCGATTACTTTGCCATCCTCGTCAATTATCTTTCCGGGCTTTGTTTTGACATACTGGCTTAAAAACTCTTTAATTCCAACCTTGCCGACAAAACATATCCCCATGCTTTCTTTCTTTTCGGCCGTTGCTAGACCAAACTTCTTGGCGAGTTTGCGCACTTCTGGCTTGGTGTATTCGCCCAAGGGGAACAATGTTTTTGATAGAGCCTTTTCTGTTATTCGATACAAGAAATACGTTTGGTCTTTGTTTTTATCTTTGGCCTGATACATCTTTGATTGTTGTTTGAGCGCAGACGAGGATGAAGAACGAGAAGAGGCCGAGGAACGTAAAGGAGACGCATGAACATGCGTTGACTGCGTACCGGAAGCTTCTTCAAAGTTATTCGCCTCGTCTGCATGCCAAACCCTGGCGTAATGGCCGGTTGCTATCAAATCCGCGCCCTCATCCAAACATGCATTCAAAAACAGCTTAAACTTCACCTCTTGATTGCACATGATGTCTGGGTTTGGGGTACGCCCCACCTTGAACTCGTCGATCATATAATCAACAACTTTGTGTTTGTACTGTTTTTCGAAGTCAAAAACCTTGAAATCAATGCCCAGTTGCACTGCAACCCGCTTTGCGTCCTGAAAATCTTCCTTCCATGGACAGTCAAAACCAGGCAA
>CAZBSC010000010.1:0-32379 GCA_964494845.1 uncultured Candidatus Saccharibacteria bacterium
ATTTGGTGCCCTTTTTTTAATTTTTGTATCGTTTGATTACATTCATTATTATACATATTTTTGCTAAAATTGCAAGTATTTTGCTTCGCTTTTCTTTATTGACATATACTACCCCTGTTTGGTACTATGTAGCTTGCTTCAAACAATAACGCGGGATGGAGCAGCGGCAGCTCGCGTGGCTCATAACCACGAGGTCCCAGGTTCGAGTCCTGGTCCCGCAACCAAAATATGAACCTCATCGAAAGATGGGGTTTTTATTTTGGTTATGGGGCTTAGGGCCGAACTGGACATCCTGAGGTCCCAGGGGAGAACTGCCCGATGGCAGTTCGGACGAGAACAAACTCTTGAAAACTGGTTTTCAAAGATGTTTTTCTGGGGTCGCGGAACGTGACCCAGTCCTGGTCCCGCAACCAAAATAAATCACTCACTGAAAAGTGGGTGTTTTATTTTGGCCGTGGGACTGGCTCAAACCTGGGACCCGCAAAAACTTGTTTTTGCGAAGGTCACATGGTTCGGTCGACAAGACCACGCACAGGAGCTTGCTCCGAGCATGGTTGTAGTCGTGCACTGCCCTGGTCCTCTGTTGTTTAGTTTTGAGTCCTACGTGATTGTTTTTTGTTATGATTAGAGCATGTTCCAACCCAATCTTTCCTGGCAAGATTCCATCTGGTTTTCGGATGTTGATGACACCCTAATCGACACGGCCGGCACATCAACAAGTGCTTCGGACGGCATAAAGACAGTTTTCGAGACACACTTTGGGGCGGACAAAGCAAGTGAAGTTCAAAAAAACTTTAATGATCTTTTTGCTCTAATGATGGCGGGATACCGAGTTCAAAATGATGACTGGGCTAGGGTGCGTGGCGGAAGAAAAGCTTTCGATAGCCTATTAAAATACGTTGAGTCGTGCCAACAACAAGTTGTGCGTACACATGGACACTTCAAAAAGTGGAGCAGAGAGATATTCATTAAACGTGCTAGCGAACAAGCTAATTTAGTGGTGACTCCTGAACTTGTGCACGAAGCAGCAGATGCCTACTGGCTGACTCTGACTAAAAGAACAGTGATTTTTCCCGATGCTATAAAGCTTTCTGACACTATAGCCGCCCGCCATCGTCCCCTATTCCTCGTAACTAGCAGTGATGCACGCCTAAAAATGCAACCCGATGGTCAGTTTGTATACGACCCAGCCTACTCCGAAGCACTAAAAAGACAACGAATGGAACTTCTTAGAGAAAGGGGATTGCGATTTAACGCTGTCTCTATTGGTGACCCTGAAGATAAGCCTCATCCCGACTTTTTTGCAAAAGCTATCAGATTAGCTGAAGCTGACCTAGGCATAACCTTCGAACCAAGTCACGCTATTATGCTTGGGGATTCTTTTGGTGGTGATTTACAAACACCGAAAGACAAACTTGGCTTCGGATTAGTAGTATTACGAGAAAAAGGGAGGAAAGAAGTACGGCATGACGATGACCATCAAGTAACTCTTGGCGATCTTAACGAAGTATTTAGGCTCTTTAGTTAGTTATTGCCAACCCCTTCCACCTAGCCAGCTCCGACAAAACATTGTTCCAATTCGAATGTACTAGGGCAAGCAACAAAAACGTCTCATCTTTGGATGGGGCTTTTTTGTTTGCCGTGGCCGAGTCTCGGTTCTAGGACCTCACGAGGTCCGAGGTGAGCATAGCCTGTGGCTGTCCGCAAGGAAATCTTCTGGATGCAACTTGTTGCATGCCATGAAGTTTCGGGCCCGCAGAATGTGGGCGAGTCCTGGTCCCGCAACCACGAGCAAATTACAGATAGAGATTGGTTCCAAAACTAGTCTCTTTTTTCTTTCTAAAAATTCTCACCTCTGTAATTTAGGTTCGAGCCCAGTATGGTTGTTTGATATGATTTAGGGATGGAGGAATTAATCCAAAACATTGTCAATGAATTAGGCGCAACATCTGGTGCAATTATGGCACCCAATAAAGCAAAGCAACTATTGTACTGTTATGACAGCTATAATATGCCCCCAGAGTGGGTTGAAATAAAAAATCCATTCAATAATCACACTAATGTAGGCAATGTCTATGTTTATAAAACTGGTCAACCAGTTATTAACAACGGCTTCAGCGATATGTTTCACGGGCATTACATCGAGTCGGTTTTGATAGTACCGATTCAAAAGAACGGCATTACGCTTGGCACTCTAGAGGTTATTCATAGTGAAAAGGACCGTAATTTTACTCAAGAAGATTTAGACAAGGCGACAGAATTTTCCAAGCATGTGGAGATTAAACATTAGCCGAGGCTAATGTTTAGGGTATATCCATTTAGAGAATGCGTAGCCTCTGCCTACGTTCTTCTTCCTGTTTCTGAATGTAATCATCTCAGAAGAGGCTTTTTGTTATACTGAAACTAATGAACGTAGCATACTTGCAAATTCTTGGGTTAGTTAGCGCAGTTATTGGTATTTTTGCGCTAATTCCCTATTACGTAGATATTATTAAAGGCCGCACTAAGCCACAAAGAGCTGCGTTTTTCATTTTTTCTATCCTAGCTACTATTTCATTCTTCGGGCAGTACGCTGAAGGCGCAAAGGCTTCTCTATGGTTTGCCTTTATTTTAATGACAAGTCCGTGGATTATATTCTTATTATCCTTAAAACGAGGCGTTGGTGGCTTTGCTACAAAAGATAAGATAAGTCTTTTGCTCGCTGCCATGATACTACTTTTGTGGTATCTTACTAGCTCCGCTGCTCTTGCGGTTGTACTAGCGGTTAGCGTAAATACAATAGCTAAATACCTTGTGGCAATAAAAGTGTATGCGCTCCCATACTCTGACCTCTTATTTACATGGGTAATGAGTGCAGTTGCTAGCTTCTTTGCGTTTTTGTCAGTAGGCAAGCTTGATTTTATTTTGCTACTTCCCCCGCTACAAAATGGTATTACGGTTGGAATTATTGCGGGTATTATCATTTATCGGCGAAAACGAGTTTCACCACCCAGCGGATGGTCTAAAGCTAAGCTCTTTTAGCTGTTCCCACCTAGCCAACTCTGCCAACAACTCGTTCCAATTCGAATGTACTAGGGCAACCACGATTGAATAACAGATAGAGATTTTCTAGTGCGAAAGTCTCTATTTTTATTACCCCTGTTATTATGGTTCGAGTCATGTAGGGTTATTTGATATGATGCTTTCATGAGCAATACCGAAACTTTTATGAACTTTCTTGGTCATAAGACCTGGTATAAAGTTTTTGGTCCCAACAATAAGGGTATTCCCCTGTTTGTTATTCACGGAGGACCCGGCTATCCTCATAATTTCCAAAATAATCTATCCGTGCTAGCCGACAACGGCTATCCAGTCGTTATGTACGACCAACTTGGCTGTGGATTATCTGATAGACCGAAAGATTTAAGCCTTTGGACGGTTAGCCTATACGTTGATGAACTTGAAGCTCTGAGAGAACTCCTTGAGTTCGATACAATTAATGTCGTTGGTCAATCGTGGGGTGGTTCGCTAGCTTTAGAATACTCACTTAAATACCCAGAAAGAGTCAATAAACTCATCCTCCATTCCCCGCTCATAGATACAAAACTGTGGGTTAAAGAAGCCGAAAAGCTCAAGGACCAACTACCGGATAACTTAGGCTCTAGAATGAGACAGCTTGAACAATCAGGAGATACGAGCGGCAAAGAGTACAAGAAACTTTCCCATTTATTCAACGATACTTTCGTACTTCGCGTAAAGCCAAAACCACAGGACGCAATCGACGGAGAAAACTATGCTGGCTTAGACGTTTATCACACAATGTGGGGGCCAAGCGAAGCACATTGCACAGGAAATCTCAAAGATTGGTCTGTCATAGACCGCTTACCCGGTATTAAGCAAAAAACCCTCCTAATTTCTGGAAAGTACGATGAAGCCACTCCAAGACAAATGGAAATCGTAAAAAATAAAGTTCCCGACATTAGATGGGAATTATTCGATAATAGCTCTCACTGTGCCAATTTAGAAGAACCTGAAAAATTTATGAAAGTTGTAAGTGAATTTCTGAAGTCAAAGTAGTCTTACACCTATCTAATTCTGCAAGCAACTCGTTCCAATTCGAATGGACTAGGGCAAGCAAGAATAGAGACATGTCATTCTGATAGATCGTTCACTTGGCTGAGCATTTAATAATAACCGAGAATAGGGTTTGCAACACTTTAGGCGTAGACTAAGCACAAGAGGTACGCTTGAAATTCATTAAAAAATATTTAAAAATATATATTAACAGCAGTGTCATTATCTTGGGCTGCGGACTTGTTTTTGGCTTTTTGGGTGCTGGCGTAGCAAATGCTGCCACATCACCAACTCTATTACCCCTAACTGACTATTCTGTTTTGGGCGGCGCAGGCGTAACCTGCACCGGCACGACTACTGCCAGTGGTGCGGTGGGTGTTAGCCCCGGCACATCCTTAACTGGTTTCCCTAGCCCATGTACTGCTGGTGGTGGCGCTCAAAACAACAACGCTAGCGCAATAGCCGCACAAGCAGAAAACCTCGCTACATTCGCGGCCCTAGACCAAACCTGTGATCAAAGCTTCGGAGCAGTAGATTTAACCACCACCTTCCCTTCTGGCGTAGGTCCTGGCGTTTATTGCTCTACGAGCAGTTTTACACTAAGTGGTAACCTGAATCTGACGGGGTCTGGTGTTTGGATATTCAAAACTGTATCTACCATAATTACATCGCCTGGCTCGTCTGTTACCGGTGGCGATCCATGTAACGTGTGGTGGAGAATAGGCAGCTCGGCAACTCTGGACACTACGACATCCTTTATCGGGAATATTCTGGCTCTGAATGGGACAACGGCTCTAAATAATGGGGCAACGTTAGATGGGCGAGTATTAGCCCTTGAGGCCGGGACGGTGACTCTGGATAGCAACACAATAAGTGGCCCTACATGTGCCGCTACGGACACTACCGGGGATTCTGATACACCCACAACAACGACTGATTCTACCGACAGCGATACATCTGGTGGCCTATTGGCAGGCACAGGATCCGATGTCACCTTGTTGTTACTTATGTCACTGCTGCTACTAGGGTCATCCTCATTGCTTCTAATAAGGCGTCACATCAGATCCTAAACTGACCAGAACCTAGATAACCCAGAAAAGTCGTTCTTTGTTCAATGCGTGGATAGTAAAACATGGAAAATAAAGCCTCAATGTAGTTAAAACATTTGGTTTTTTTAGCTAACAGTTTTATGCTTAAGCTAAACATAATCGAGGGCACCCATCATGAAAAAGAAAAATCCCAAGAAGCCAACTTTTAAGCCTAGTAAAATCGTTATCGTCGTCGTATCGTTGATACTAATAGCAGTGTCTCTATTCGCTTATAAAAATCTGCGACGCGAATACATATCGGCTACCGACTCCACAGGTAGCTTCAGCTATAAATATCCGGATGATTGGGTTATAGAACCGTACACATGGGTTGATTGTTGTGAAGGTCCTGCGAATAAAGAGCCCGATTGGAACAAGCAGTCAAAACCAATAACCCTACACCCTGCCGATAACAACAAGGTAATCGTCACCATAAATTCTGATAAATACGGCGATACCTGGAAATCCTTTAAAGATCTAAAAGCCTCGGTAAAAGAGGATTATTTCGCAAAGATTCTTTTTGAGGGCAAAAGAATTGATGGCCACGAAGCGTTATTCTCTCGCGTGGATTATCTTGGCCCGCCAGATGCCAAGGTAGAATCTTTTACTGATCATCGCTACTACTTTGATAACAATAAAAGTGTTGTTCGGGTAGAGTTCCGGGGAAAATACCATCACGACTGGTCACCAGAGAACGACATTGACTATAGCAAGTACAAAAATGACTTTGAGCACATCGCAAATTCCATAAAATTCTTAAATTAGTCATTCAGTTTTGGCAACTGCAGGGAAAAGACTATTTACTATGTTTTTGCTTCATATCCTCGAATGATAGTTTGATGAGATTTTCTAAAACTGCCTGATCAACATCTGATAGCTTATTAATGTAAAGACAGCTGCCTTTGCTAGTTTTGTGTTTGCCTAGATCTTTTAGTAAATCCAAGTAGTTTTCTGGCCCGAGCATTAAGTATAGAGTCAAATTCTGTTTCCTGGGTGAAAATCCTGTTAGTGGCCAATCGCCTTCTTGGCTACTTCTTTCATATTTATAATGATACTTTCCAAACCCAATAATGCTGGTACCCCACATTTTTGGCTTCTTGCCAGTAACTCTAGTAAATATTTCAAGCAGTTTGAAGCTATCGTTTCTTTTTGTCTCGTCAGGTACAGAGTTAATAAACTCTGTGACACTGCCGTCATTGGCAAGGGTTTTAATCGTACTCATATACTAATTATATCAGTAGGTTTTGGTATGATGTAGCCATGGATGAAATTGTTCGAGAATGGAAAAACTATATCGATAATCTTGATAACTGGGAATTAGTCGTAAAAGATATTGAGCCAAAGCGAACCGCATGTGGACCTGTTTACGAGCCGCCTTCCCCGCTGCCGGGCAGAACCGAAACGTTTGCAATTAGTGACATGCGCGGTGTCAAAGTTGCCTACCCCCACTATCATAAAAACGGCGAGACGGAAATCTACTTTGTAATTCAAGGATCTGGTTTGACGGTCGTTGGTGGCGAAGAAATCTCTATCGAAAGGGGCTCGGTAGTAATCACGCCACCCGATACCACGCATTTTACTATTCCAGAAAAAGATTTAGTCATGGTTGTTATAAACACACCTAGTTTCAATGCAGAAAATATTGTTGAGCCACACGAAACCGACCCCAAAACATTGTTCGATAAATCTCAGTACGACAGACTCGTCAGAAATATTACCTAATTAGCTACCGAAGAAAAGTATCCTTAATTCTAAGGTATGGGTCATTACGCCGTCTTTTATGGGAATAAGTGGAATACATCGTTGGCTTGGACGATTTCCCCAGCACCAACCTCAGAACATTCAATGATAGTTAGGGAAGAATTCTTAACTAGTTGATTCTGGTCTTCATACTCAGGAGAAGCACCAACGAGTACATTGACAAAAGTATTTAAAAACCTGCGATGCGAAATAATTAACACGGATTGCTGACCGGTTAGATTTAATCCTAACAAAAATCGGCGGGCGCGTGTCGCCATCTCCGCCGGCGTTTCTACATCTGGAGGCAATTTGTGCCAGTCCACATCTTTGACTAACTTCCCGATCAGGCTGCCCTGTTCTTGCTCCCTTAATAATTCGGTATAAATAATTGGCACTTTTTCATGTACAGCAATTATCAAGTTAGCTGTTTCGACGCACCGATCTAAATCACTACAATAGATTTTATCAAAATTATAAGTTCGTAATTTATCAGCAAGGAGTTTGACTTGCTCTATTCCTTTTTTTGTAAGCCTAGATGGCAAATTACCATATACCAAACCAGAAATATTTTTATCGGTCTCGGCATGGCGCGTCAAAATCAATCTCATCAATATTCAATATAGCATACCAAAAATGACTATTATTAGATTGTACATATTTACAGCAAATATGTACTCTTCATCTTAAAACACAACATGTAGATGTGTCTCTGTTATTATGTAGTATATGAAAACAATAATTATATCTGGTGGTAGCGATGGGTTGGGCAAGGCTTTAGCAAAACATCTAACCGATGTCGGCAACAAAGTTATAATACTCGCCCCTGATGAAGAAAAAGTAACGACTGTAGCAAAAGAAATAGGCTGCGCTTTTAGGGTTTGTGATGTATCAAAGTGGGCACAGGTAGAATCGGCAGTAAAGTCGATAATATCTGAATACGGGGATATAGATGTGCTCATCAATAATGCTGGGGTTGCCTACGGCGGCAAGATCGAAGACGCAAGCCCAGAGGCAATTCAGCACACCTTTGATGTAAATGTTGTTGGAGTACTTTTTCTAACCAAGGCAGTTGTTCCGTCAATGAAGAAAATAGGAAACGGGCGCATTATTAATATCAACTCTCAGGGCGGTATCTACACAAAAGCGGAAAGAACATTGTACAACGGAAGCAAATGGGCAATCACCGGAATAACCAAAGTCCTGCAAGCAGAGTTAGCGCCTAGCAATATTAAAGTCACAGGCCTCTATCCCGGGGCGATGGAACAACGAATGAAGATCAATGGCGCCAGAGGCCCACAAGAGAATAGTTTTTCCTACCAAGAAATGGCCGACGCAGTAGATTTTATTTTAAGTCGGAATCCAAATACCTCTATACCCGAACTGGGTATTAAAAACATCAACAACTAGTGCTGTATTATTAGTTTAATGAGAAATTCAAAAGCCCCAGTCGGCGCCAGTTTAGTTGTTCTTTCCTCTATTTTTTACGCTAGTTATGGCGTTTGGACGAAGTTAATGGGAAATTTTTTTGATGGCTACACCGCTGCTATGTGGCGCAGCATATTAGTGATAATATTTTTGGCACCGTTTGCCATTTATTTTCGTCAGCTAGAACCTATTAGATTTAAGCAAAACTGGCGCTATATTGCTGGCATGTTCGTAGCGTCCTTGTTTACTTGGGGACCGCTATATTACGCGATTTTGCACGCCGGTATAGGTATAACTCTGACGATTGCTTATGCCAGCATTGTGATTGGGGCATTCTTTTTTGGCTGGCTATTTGTAAAAGAGCGTTTTACAATCGACAAGGCAATATCTGCGGGGTTGGGTATTTTTGGGTTGGGTTTAATATTTTCGCCGAGCATAGCTAGCTTGGGGTTTATAGCATTGCTTGCTGCTGTAGTAGGAGGACTGTCAAGTGCCGCAAACATGGTGTTCTCGAAGCAAATTCGATATAACGCCACGCAATCAACTTTGGTACTGTGGACAGCATCCGTGCTAGCAAATTTAGTAATGGCTATTCTATTCAGTGCGTCTAACCCGCATATTGGCTTGCAAATCCAATGGCTATATTTGGTTTTCTTTGCTATAGCTTCTGTTATCGCTTCATGGGCACTAATAACCGGGTTAAAACTTATTGATGCTGGAGCAGCCGGGATACTGGGTTTATTGGAAATAGTTTTTGGCGTATTGTTCGGAGTATTCTTCTTTAACGAGAGGCCAAATGTTGTTGCGCTACTGGGCATGGCGGTTATTATAGTTGCAGCAGCCATCCCTTACGCCAAAGACTATAACGCCCAACGAGGCACGCTAGAGTAATGTTTGTTACTATATATTTATGCAGATAATTAAAACTAAGAGTTTTGATCTGGCCATTATTAGCGCTGGAGATGTCAACGCAGAAAAACTTGCGATCGTTATTCCTGGACGGCTAGATACCAAGGACTACGCACAGAATCCAAGTCATATAAAATTTTTAGCAGACCGCGGGTATTATGCCCTATCTTTTGATCCGCCTGGTACATGGGATAGCCCTGGTAGCATTGAACTATTTAGCACAACCAATTATATAAAAGCTGTTAACGAACTGATTGAATATTTTGGCAACAAGCCAACCCTCGTCATGGGTCACAGCCGTGGTGGAACCGTGACAATGCTAGTAGGACCGCAAAATCCTAAGATTACACATATGGTATCTGTTAATTCGTCTTATGGTGGCCCCATTGATGTAGACAAGCCCATACCAAATGAAGTTAATATTTCGTACCGCGACATCCCACCTGGCGACACTCGCACAAAAGAACAAAAACGTTTTGACCTACCCTACAACTATTTTGTAGATGCAGAACAATACGATGCCCTACCAGAGCTAAGTAAATGCAACAAGCCAAAACTATTTTTTTACGGCACAAAAGACATTTTGACAACCAAAGATATTGTTCAAAAAATGTACGACACTTCAGCAGAGCCAAAAAAGATCCACGAACTAGACACAGAACATGACTATAGATTACATCCCGAGATCATTAATGAGGTGAATAAAGTATTGGGCGAATTCTTGGACGAAAACCCTCTGCCGTAACCTAGAGGTTGGTAGATTGTCAACCAAACTATATACTTCTTTTGATGCCAAACCACGGAAAATCAGCACTTCACCTAAAACCCACACACGAGTTAGTCTCTACGAGAATGCTCTTTACCCTGGGCATAGCGGCTACGACCGTAGGGGTACCACTATATTTGATTAGCTTGGGAATGGCAGACTCTGAAATTGGAATATTTATCGGGATAACAGCCTTTTTGATAGCTATTGCGTCGCTGTTTATGCCGCCTATTCTAGAACGGTTCAACCAGTACAGGCTGCTGATAATAAGCTCTGTCTTGACTGGTCTTTCGTACGTTTTATTTGGCTATACAAAAAATACTGCCCTGGCCATGACTTTGGTGTTTATTACAAACCTTTGTATCACAATCAATATCAACTCACTCAGCATACTGTTCAAAGATTCTACTCGCAGCAAACAAGAGTTCACCCGTGATACTGGACTGATGGGCTCGTTAGTCAACTTCAGCTGGTTTATCGGTCCGCTATTAGGAGGATTAGTACTCAACTATGCCGGTGTAAACGGGCTATTTATACTATCGGGCTCACTTTGCATTATAAGCGCAATATATTTGTTTATACTGCCCATAAAAACAGTTGTAAAAAAACGAGCAGAATTGGATATTAGTATTAAAGAAAATTTACGTTTTTACCTGTCTAAGCCAAGTCTGAAAATCGCTTATATCCAAAGGATGGGGATTACAATCTGGTGGGGATTCATTTGGACATTTATGCCCATTTTCATGGCCAGGAATGGTTACAGCGTTGCAAGTATCGGTCTATTTATTAGCCTGTCACAATTACCCCTATTCCTTTTAGAGTTTAAGACAGTTGGCATAGTAGCAAAAGTCGGGTACCGTGCTGTATTCGTAACTTCCTATGCATTGCTAGCAATTCTTTGTCTCGTGTCTTTTCTTACGGGCAATTTTGCACTGGTTATGGTCGCGTTGTTCGTGGGGTCATTGTCACTCAGCTTTATCGAACCAATTAGCGAACTCTTCTTTTTTGACCAGGTTACCAGATTAGAAGAGGAGAAAACATATCCTATTTTTGGAACATCTAGCCTGGTCGGCAGCACTCTAGCTAGGGTGGGTGTAGGTATCAGTTTGGCTCTAGTGGCCGACCGAGTCGCGTTCTTGGTCATAGGATTTTTTATGCTGTACGGAGCATTCAAGGCTCTGGCTATACGTACTAATAATTAGTAAATATTATGAATTAAACTTTTTGGTTAGGAACAGTTGTGTGTTTTATGGGCAAAGAAAACCCGAATGTAGATCCCTTGCTACTACTTTCAAATATTATCTGGCCGTTTTGAGCATCAGTTACACGCTTCACAAGATATAGACCGATTCCTGTGCCGTCGGGCCGTTCATTTTTTGCGTTGCCAGCCCGGAAAAATTTAGTAAATAATTTCGCCTTTTCGCTCTCTGGCACCCCTATACCATTATCCACTACTTTGAAAATAATCTTGTCTAGATTACGGTCAAGAAAAACATCGACTTTCCCGCCAGGTGTATATTGGATTGCGTTATCGATTAGATTGATGATTGCCTGACGTGTTTTTTGTTCATCGATGTACGCCTCTGGCAGGGGCGTGCTGGGGGCGTGATAAGTTAAAGTAACCTCGTTTTCTTTAGCTCGTAGTTCTAGGCCATTGACTTCAGTGGGGACCAAGATGTTCAAGTCAGAAGGGGCTTGGTCTATGGTGAACTTACCAGCCGTCATTTTGCTAATAGTGAGAAGATCAACCACCAATTGTTTCATAACTCGGGCTCGAGCCAGTGCCGAAGATAACGGATGATTCAATTTGTCGTTGACAGGTCCATAGTAACCTTTAGTTGCCATGTTCAGATAACCATCAATGGCCGCCAGAGGCGTAGTTAACTGGTGTGATGCCATAGAGATAAAGTCATCTTTTACTTCATCTGCGTCTTTTAGTTTTTTATTCAGCGATTGGAGCTCCTGAGTCGCATGGTCTACCCTTTGCTGGAGCAAGGTATTAAATTGCCTAACCAATGCGTACGACAAACTATTGTGAATGGCTACGGCAAGTTGACCTGATGCAATTTCTATAAGTCTAGCATCTTGGGTGGTGTAGTTGGCCCCGCTGCTTTTTTCAGAAAATAATAAATAACCAATTTTTTCATTATTTGCCACCAACGGTGCAATTACGGCAAGCTCGTATCCCTCCATTGTAGCTTTTTGGGCGCCGGACGGTAGGTTGTCTTTAACATACACGCTAGAGGTAAACTGTTTTAGATCGTATGCAACCTTTTCGTGGTTGTCATGTAGTACGCCCGAAGATTCAAAATAGATTTTTTCTTTATCCAGGACAATAATGTCGACTGTTTTTACATGCATCTGGTTTTGAAGTAAATTTGCTACTTTATTAGTCAAAGCGCCTAAATCAATTTCAGAAGCCAGGATTCTACCCATTTCATTCACCAAATGCTGAGGGTCATACTCGTCTCTGAAAAACAATTTATCGGTTAGTTTTTTTATCCACCTAATCAACGGCCTAACTGTAAGAGCAAGAATCAAAGCAACAACGACAAAATAAACCTGTTGAAGTCCGTTTAATTTGAGGTCTGGGAACAGAATCTTGCTTGTTCCAAAAATAATTGCACTATAACAAAGTGTAATAGCAACAGCCATCAGTACAAATCCAAACGAACGGAAAATA
This sequence comes from uncultured Candidatus Saccharibacteria bacterium, assembly GCA_964494845.1. Lineage (GTDB taxonomy): Bacteria > Patescibacteriota > Saccharimonadia > Saccharimonadales > JAGQNJ01 > CAYRSA01. The sequence continues at coordinate 12,665 of CAZBSC010000010.1, forward strand.
ACTGAGCGAATATCGAACATTTTATGGCGCAGGATAGCCAGTCCAACAGCCCCTACTAAAACCACATTTGCTGGATTACCTATCACATTGCCCAAAGAGCTTTGTCCAAACGTAGGCAACACTATTTGGGTAATCATGTTCACGCCCACAGATATTCCGATACCGAATGACATTAATTTGATTTGTGCTCTAACGACTGCATCTGATTTTTTGCTATGGTTGTATAGAATACTGAAACTGATAGTAAATAGCGCCACAAAATATAATAGCGTGGCCCATAGGCCGAACCCAACTTGGCTGAGAATAGTACCATACTGATGTCTTTGAACCTCGGCAATTGTTGTAGGCAAAAAAGCAAGAACGGAAAGTATTGGCAATAATAAAAAAGCAGCTATGGTTACCTTTTTGTATTTAATTCCTGAATCGGTGAATGAAAGTGCAAAGCTAAAGAAAAACAATGGTATAAAATTAGCGAAGAACAGGGCTATTCTGGATAGTAGCAACGCGCTGTTCAGGCTTTCTGGCAACTCTGCACAAAAAGATGCTGCCGAATACAAAAAGACAGCTAGTCCAAACAACAAAAATGCTCGGTAAATCTTGGACTCAGTATTTTTTAATCCAACGAAAAGTAATATCGTGAATAATCCTACGAGCGTAAGTACATATGAAACAAGCTCAATAAGAGGCATTTGCTAGCCTTCCCATGACACGATTCGACTGCCGCATTTGTACGGCAGGAAATAACACTACTGTTTTTGTGATACATGGCTGCGACAAGAAACCACCCCTTTTCATGTATAGATTATATATCATGATTGGTCATGCATGATGTTTTGCTTACTTTTTTGTCGCCGATTACGATTTAGTCGTCTATGAAACCGCCGTGTTGGTGCTCCCATAGTTCGGCATATAGGCCTTTTCGTTCAAGCAACTCGGCGTGCGTGCCGTCTTCGACTGCTTTGCCGTCTTTTAGCAAAATAATGCGATCTAGCTTGCGAATCGTAGACAGCCTATGGGCAATAACGATTGTTGTGCGGTTTTCCATTAGACTGTTCAGTGCACTAGTGATTAATTTTTCACTCTTGCTGTCTAGCGCTGAGGTAGCTTCATCCAGCACTAGTATTGGAGCCTTCTTTAGCATGGCCCTAGCAATTGCTACTCGCTGTTTTTGACCACCGGATAGTTTTACTCCACGTTCGCCGACAAGTGTCTCGTACCCATTGGGTAGTTTTTCGATGAACTCGTCAGCATGCGCTAACTCTGCGGCTTTAATAACTTCTTCCTTGCTAGCTTTGGGGTTTCCATAGGCGATATTGTCATAAATTGAACGGTGAAAAAGTAACGGCTCTTGCGGAACATAGGCAATATTCCGTCTTAGGTCATCCTGAGTAATTTTCGAGATATCGTAGCCGTCTAATAGAATCTGTCCACTATTCGTATCCATAAACCGGAGTAGTAATTTAGTGAAAGTAGTTTTGCCACCACCACTCGGACCAACTAAACCAACCTTTTGACCAACAGGAATGGTTAAATCCAATTTCGTGAAAACGTCTTTTTCGTTATCGCCATCGTAACGGAAATCAACATCATTTATTGTTATCGCACCTTTCACTGTCCCCTCTTTAACGCTAATAGGATCTTTTGGATCCATGACCGAAGGCTCTAGCTCAAATATTTCTGACATTTCTGCGGCATCAGCAAAAGCCTCCTCTAGTTTTTCGACTAATTTTCCAAACTCCCATAGGCCTGATATTAACTGTCGTAAATAAAGTTGGATGAGAAGCATTTGAGCCAAACTAACAGTACCGTCGAGCACAAACTTTATAGATAAAACAATAATAAGGACTTCGATAAATGTACTAGCAGTAAATTTGTATATCCTAATGTATTCGTTCCCAAATAGATTGTGTACTCTCGCTTTAGCTCGTTGTCTGCTTACTGATTCAAAAGCTAATAGTTCCTTGCCATAACTAGAAAACATTTTTACAGGCAGAACATTTGTATATACATCAGCAACAACACCAGTGACTTTGGAATCATATTCAGCAACCTTTTTTGCTCTTGGGTATTTTTTCTTTTGCATGTAGATCAGACTAGATGCATACAATATTGTCCAGATCATAAAAACAATCGAGATAACCGGCGAAATAAAAAGTAATATCACGAAAGGAAAAATAATTTGTACGAATAGAGCATTAATATCAAATATTAAAGCTCGCGAAAGGGTGTCGAATGAACGCGTAAACCGGTTGAATTTTGTGACGAGTGATCCAGTAAAGTTGTTAGAGAAAAAATCACTGCTGTGTGACATGGTTGCTTTAAAGCTACTAATGTCCACATCCATTAGGCTATAGGAGTGTGCATAGAACCACAAAAATAAACCTATTCGTCCAGAGATTAATTGAAGTAAAAATATTAGAATCCATGCCCAAACATAAATAGTAAAGTCTGAGAACGTCTTGTTTGAAATATTAGCTAACTCTCCAAAGAGCCTACTCAAAACAAGGGGCTGCAAAATAAATGAGCAAACAAAAACTATAGTTGTAAATATAAACGCTAACAGCCACAACCATTTCCGTGGTCGTATTGCGGACCAATAAATAGATAGAGTTTTCTTCAACATTTAACCACCATTATATCAGTTATGCCTCTTGTAAGGTGCTGGCAAATGCTAGCCCCGTGTCAAAAGAATACGGCTCTAGGGGCACTACTAAAATTCCAAAATTGCCCGCTAGACTTGTACCCACTATTTCCAAGCCGCCTTCTTGCGTGCGCTCAACATCCCGAACTGCTAGTGATGCCTTCGGTTCTTGCAGTACAGCATGTAAAGCCTGTATCCTATAGCTCATTTGCGGGTGATTGACTACACCCATGACTATATCTATGCGTGGTTTATCGTCAGCAAACGAGCTATCTACTACAAAACCGCTGATAATTTCTGGTACCAGTTTCTGGGGCTGATCTTCTACAAAGCCAATTCTTCCCCCTAGGGCAAGCAGCCCGATAAAACGACCTTTTTTCGACTCAGTATCCAATAGAAAGGTGTTCTCGGTAGTAAAAAATCGCCCCGTGCCTGAATCCTCAATTGACCGCGCTGTTACTCGTTGACGCTGTTGCCAACTTCTTCGCCTACTGACAATTCCAGCCACCTCAGCGCTACCTGTCCATCCGACGCCTGTTAAAAAATCCGCGAATCCCTCTAATGGGGCAAGAGGATCTTTTCTAGAATTTCTGATAGGATGTCTTTTCCAGTCAAGTTTTTCTACTGCGGTTCCATCCCAATCTACAAGCACAGGAGTTTTCTTCATAGTTTCAGCTTACGGCTGGTATCAGCTATATGCAAGCAATAGCTTATTCCCATTCGGTGGTACCTGGGGGTTTGCTACTAAGGTCGTAGAGAACATTGGATATACCCGGGACTTCTGAGAGTATTAAATCAGCCATAGTCCGGACAACCTCCTCGGGTAAGTCTACGTCAGGGATGCCGGCAATGCCCGTCATAAAATCTGGTGACTTGAAGGGACGTAGAACAATAGACCTGTGGCCTTCTGGCCCAAAACTGACCGGCAACAATACAACTGGCATTTGGCTAATATTACCCATCAGTCTGTTTTTATGTAGTAAATCGGTGACAATCCCATCCGCCTGGCGAAGTTGCTTTAGCACCTCCGGACGCAGGAAAGTTTTTGTTAATGATATCCCAGCAGAAATTGGCCCAAACGAATAACAGACCCTATTAACCCCGTGGACTTTATTTGGAATACGGCCAGACAAGTCCAGTAGCTGGGCCCAGTCCATTGGTCCTTCGATGACCACGGGTGGCTTATAGCTACGTCCATCTCCTTGCACGCCTACTGATTTTATAGGTAACACTTTGCCATAATATTTATTGCCGAACTCGGCATTCAAAAACCTATCCAGCTCGCTTTGGGCTTCCTGCTGCGAGTTAATATCTTCGGCGGATCGTGGCGTGCCATCATAACACAGAGTTCTAATTGCCAAACCTGGGCCAGGAAACGGGTGTCGTTCAACTATTGATTCTGAAAACCCAAGTCGTCTACCGAGCTGCCTAACTTGATCTTTGTACAGTGCCTGCAGTGGCTCGACAACCAGACCTTTTGTCCGCAACTCTCTGACGAGCGGGGTGTCGTTATGATGTGTTTTTATAGTATCGGCATTGACACTAGCCAAAAGCGAACCACTCTCGATCAAGTCCGGCCTCAATGAACCCTGAGCCAAAACAACATCCTCGCCTAGCTCTAGCTGCTTTATGATGTCGTCTCTGACTTTTATAAAAGTATCCCCAATTATTTTTCGTTTTACTTGCGGGTCAGTCACTTTGTTCAAAGGCAGAGTCTCAACGCCGTCAATAACTGTAGTAGCCTCATAAAACCTTTCAACCCAATCTAGTAGTTCCACCTTTACGCCTGCGTCAGTTAACGCCTTTATCACCATAGCGCTCTCGCCCGAACGCATAAAACCGTTGTCTATGTGGAATGCATGTATTCTCTCTGGGTCCTCAATAGCTTTGGCCATCAACCCAGCAAGCACTGTTGAATCCACGCCGCCACTCAAGAACAAAATTACTTCCTTGTCCCCTACCACCTCCTGAATATTTTGGATTGCCTCCTGCTCTTGGTCTTCTGTCGTATAATCTGCTTCGAGTCCAGCGATGTTTTTTAGAAAGTTTTGAAAAATATCAGGACCACACTCGGTCTGGAAAACTTCTGGATGAAACTGTGTTGCATACAGCCTTTGCCCGGGGTTTTCTATCGCTGATATCATGTCGCCCAGGCCACCAATTATCTTAAAACCAGATGGTAGTTTTTGGACTTTGTCCCCATGACTCATTAATACTTTCTGAGGACGATCTTCTAATCCTGAGAACAATCTAGATCCGCCTGTAAACTTTGTGGGCATCGGGCCATCCTCACGGATATCAGATGCTACAACTTCACCGCCCAGGTGCTTTGCCATCAACTGCATACCGTAGCAAACACCCAAAATTGGCTTACCACTTTCAAAAATGCCAGGGTCACAGTCCGGAGCATCGTCGTCGTTAACACTCTTTGGTCCACCAGAAATAATAATTGCATCAAAATCTGTCAGCTCATCAACGGGCGTATCCAGAGGCAACATAACAGACCTAATCCCCGATTCGCGAACATTGCGATCGATGAGTCCGCCAAACTGTGACCCAGCGTCGAGAATTGCAACCATATTAGGCCTTCCCAAAACTTCGCCTCCCATTTCCAATTCTTCTATTTCGCCTGTCATTAACAGCAATTATCGGCCTAGAGCAGCTGAATGGCAAGCACATGTACTCGCAATGCATATAGATGACTATTCTTCTAGAAGTTTGTTTTGGGATTTTCTGAAAAAGAAGTTTACCCAAGCCTCTAGGTTTCTTTGATACGCAGGCTGCGATATTCTTTTGTCTTTTTGTTTGGTTGAATTAGTCCTTGTCACAAATTTCATTGCAGTGTCCTTTGGCACGACCAGTAGTTTTTCGCCCGGCGCGCCCTTTCCAAACTGTCTTCGCGCGGCTAACTCTAAGAATTGATCTGTTTCCAGGTATTGGTTGCTCAGTTTTAGGTTTTCGTTTTCTAGTTTTTGAATCTCTACTTCTTGTTGTAGGCGAACGATTTTCTTTTGTAATTCATAGTTAGTTTGTATTGCTTTTACTCCACTCCAGCTAATCAATAAGACTATAATTACAAAAAATACTTGGCCCAAAGTACGAAGGTCCGACAGTGATTTAATAAAATCTAGTATTTTTGTTTTTACTATTTCATACATAGCTACCAATCTATTGTACCAGAGTAATATTCAACGATTGTTGCTGGAAGCGACGATAGTCCCACTGTTGTTGCATTACGATTGTTGATAGAGGATAATAAACATAACTATTTAGGTGCAGAGGGGTTATATTTTGCCATACAAAAACACATTTTTTGATACCAGTCAGCGAACAAAAAATACTATTATTGCTGTAACCACATATATACTAGTGGTGTTTTCGGTTGCATTACTTCATGCACCAAAGGCAAATGCAGCAGCCGATACCTGTACGTGGACAGGCTCTGGAGCAGATACGAATATAAGTACGGCTGGCAACTGGAGTGGATGCGATAACGGCAATGTTCCTCAAGATGGCGACACGTTAGTTTTCCCTACGGGCCCTACAAATAAAGTGGTTACTGTTAACTCGGACATGGGTTTTGATAGCATCACATTTAGCGGTAGCGGCTATACTGTTGCATCTGCAGCATTTGAATCGCTGGGTGTCTATAGCAGTATGACTATTAGTGGCAACAACAACACATTCAGTGGGTATGTTAGGTTATACCCAACAACCACAGCCACAGTAAATCACAGTGGTACTGGAACGAGTTTTTCTCATTATCTCGTCATTCAACCCGTAGCTGATAATACTGATATTGTGTTAAACACCGTAACAGACCTGGCTGTGCCTATGATTTCACAGACTGCAGTAGGGGCTGGAAGCTCAATCGATACAGTCACGAAATCAGGTACAGGCACACTAGAAATAACCGGGACTGCGATTGCCGGCGTTACAGCAAGCGGTGGTATTCATATTGAAGAAGGCAGATGGCAATGCGATTCTACGCATTGCCTCGGCAATACGGCAAATGAAGTCATCCTGGATGAAGGCGGAGATGCAGATGGTGCCGAACTAAAAATTAACCATAGCGGAACAGTTAGCAACCCGATTACCTCTGCTACTGTGACCGGAGAAGATGGCTCTGTTATTATTTCTGCAAGCGCGACACTAAATGGCGATATTACTGTCACTGATAGTTTGAATATGTTTGTGACTGGGTCTACCACCGCCAATATAGATTCTGATATCGCAATCGCAGACGGGAAAAATCTTGTAAGTTATGGTTCGGAAGGTTATGCGACAAACGCTTACGATTACGGCGGTATCATATCTGGTGACGGAGATTTGATTATTGATAATGCCCATGTGACTTTGAGCGGGAACTCTAATACATATACCGGCTCTACAGAGTTACACAACGCCGCGCTACTTACCGTAACTAATAATAATTCACAGGGCTCACATTCATCAGGCACTATAGTAAACAGTGGCACGACCCTTGAGTTTGATTCTGTGAGTAACATTGGCTTCGGAGAACCTATTACTGTTTCAGGCACCGGCATAGGAGGCAGCTACCCAGGCGCACTCGTAAAAACAGGATTAAACATGCAGGTAGAGGGTGGCGTCACTCTTGCAGACGATACAACAATGCACAATGCTGCGAGCGAGTTGTTTGAAGTTACTTCGGTAATCACTGGTGCTTACGATCTAACGCTTACTAATGTTGAAGACGATGGTGGTTTCAATTTTCAGCCCGGTGCAGAAAACAACTTCGGTAATCTGATTGCAACTGGTACAGAACTCACATTAACGGGCGCTGGTCACACATCGGTTACGAATAATTTAACCATCAACGCTGTAGACGGTAAATCTTCCTATGTTCAGCTGAATAATGACAATGTCATAGCAGATGATTCAGTAATCACACTCAACAATGATAGTACAGAAATAGCGAAGCTGATAAGTAATGGTGTGGTCGATTCGATTGGCACAATCGTTGGAGACGGTACTATCTCGATGTTAGATTCTGATTCACGCTTCAACATCGGCTATGGTGACATTACCGGCACGTTCGAAGGAGTCGTAGAAGGCTATACTAACTCCCAGTTTCAAATTATTGATGGTGTATGGACATTCGCTGGGGACAATACTGACGTAGGTAATGGCTTCTCTAGTTACTACGTAAACGGCGGCACATTTATTGCAGACGCTATTAATACGAGCCTTGGATTTTCTCCTTTTAGTATTAGTGCGGGTGTCCTTGGTGGAACAGGTATTATCGGCGGGGTCAGTGTCTACTCTGGAACAGTTGCGCCAGGAAATAGCCCAGGTTGTTTGAACCCGGACGGTGATGTGGCCTTCAATGGCGAGACATCGATATTAAATATTCAGATCAATGGAACAAGCCCATGTACTGGTTATGACTTTTTGTCTGCTAGCGGAGCGATAGCATTAAATGATGCTCAATTGATTATCGAGTTGCCAGAAGATTATGTGTCTCACTATGGTGATGAGTTTATGATTGTTCAAGGGAGCGTATTGGCCGGTACATTCGCTGGCCTAGCCGACGGCGATACTGTTACGGTTGGCGACCACTCGTTTAGAATAAATTATACTTCGAGGGAAGTCATTTTGACTGACATTACTACAGATACTTCTGCGAGTAGTTCATCTTCGGAGTCCCTAGCCAATACCGGCGCGAACATTCAGATGCTAGCTGTCATTGGTCTGATATTAATCTCTTCTGCTGGTATTAGTGCATCGGAAATTAGAAAAATCAGACTTACATAAACCAGAAAATTTTGCGGTGTCAAGGCGGTGGGTTATGAGCGTTCATGCGGTGTGGAATAAATACCGAATCGCTTTCACTATGAGCATCTAACCCATAATGGAGTTGATATACTCGTAGAAATATCTATGATCCCAGATCATAGCCGAACACATGCACAGAACGAAAACATGCCAAACCGCCTAGATCAGAGCTGTACCTAGGATCGGTCTCGCCGTTGTAGAATATTGATAATTCGCACATAACATGTCCGTATTGCTTGGAATAATTGACCCCTATGGATGTATCCAAATCTGGAGTGTTAAAAATTTCATCGATTGGTTGCTGAGCATTCCATTCTTTCTGCCAACCTGACTCAAGTAAATATGTCTCGAACTGCTTCGAGTTTTGTCGCCACATTTCAATAAAAGCTTTATTGACTGTCGAAGTTAGTTGATTGACCGAAGTGGATTTGTTGCAAGAGATGTCAATACCAAATCCTTTATAGCCGCTTGTGTTGCATACGGCAATTTCTCTGCTTTGGTTGTTGAACGTAACCCCTGCCTTTTTTGCTGCAGGCGTAATTCCCAAAAGACTGTCTTCGTAAGCTTTAGAAACAGAGCCTTTATAAAACTGAGATATAACGCCCGCGATTACATTTTCACGGAGAGGTCCCCGAAATAAAAACAATAATAAAACTATTAAAATGCCGCTACCGCCAGCAATCAGCATTTTTCTTTTGTTTTTGGGCATAGACTAATACTAGCAGAGATTAGATTACGTAAAATCTAGTGGCGATACTAACACGCAATTTACAGCTCAACCAACTTATAAACATTTGCTTCTCCGAAGCTTCCCGATCCACCGCCATTAGTAAAGTGTCCTTGTACGGTTGCCATAGCTTCGCCCGCTGCATAAGGAGATCTATTGGGCTCAAATTGATGTCTTGCTGCAAGTATACCCATACCAGTAAATTCTATTTCCGAGAGTCTTCCAGTACTGCCTGTGCGTGCGTATAACTCTAATGGCATTTCATCAGGCCCTGGCATGGTTAGCTCTAAAGCAATTGTTCCAAGAGACGGGGCTGCAGTTATAACCCCACTTTTCTCTAAACGAGAACGTAACTCATCGAATCGTTCTTCCCTTAGAGAAGGGATACTACAGACTATAGTAAAAACTCTATCTCCTAATATATCCGTTAGTCTTTGTGATGTTGGTCCAGACTCAATATCTACAGCCCTAGGGCTTGGATAGCCTCTAGCCCCTGTAATGGGCAATGACAATCTGTTCATGAAAAAAGGGTACTACTATGTTGTAATCATGTCAATATGGTGGGGATGGTAGGATTTGAACCTACGACCAATCAGTTATGAGCCGACTGCTCTAACCCCTGAGCTACATCCCCTTCGTCGATGTGTGATATATCTACACGCAACAGGGATGAGTATAACAGATTTTGCGTAATCTAGAATACTACTTGAAACGTTTTGTGACTTTTTCAATTTCTGCATGATAAGCATCTATCGTGACCGTATTAATAATCTCGATTACTACCATCGCCACAACCGCTATTAGTATTGCGGTTTTGGTAGTTGGATCAATAAAGCTCGTAATAAAAAATCCAATCAGAAATAAAATTACAACAATACTATATCCTAGCCCGATACCTTTTGCCCTGGTATCGATATTAATCGGGATCTCTTTGGCCGGTTTTTTCTCAATATAGGCTGCTAGTCTAGCGACTTTTGCGCGTATGTTCATGGGTTCCATCAAACTATGCAGTGTGTGTGCGAACACAACCGCTACCAGAATATTATTGAGTGTTTGGGTGTCCATAATTTATAGCTTTACTCTAGCATCTTTCAATACATTTCCCCACCAAGATAGATTATCAACTAGTCCTTGGACGTTTCCGTGTACATAGTCTTCGTTAACACCGCTATCCTTGCTAATAGAGCTCCACGGATCCATGATTCCTACGGCAGTTTTCGAGAGCGGCATCATGCCGACTTTGGCAGATATGTTAACTAGATGTTCCACTGAGCGCACGCCACCATATGCTCCATAGCCAACAAACGCTACGGGTTTCTTGTCCCATTCGTGATAAAGCGAGTCGATAGCATTTTTAAGTGGCGCTGGCATGCTGTTGTTGTATTCCGCAGTCACAAAAACAAAACCATCGTAGTCGGCAATTTTCTTGGACCACTTTTTCGTATGCTCTAATTCATATTTACCACTGGATGGCGATTCTTGCTCATTCATGAATGGCAACTTTTCTTCGGCAAGATCAATAACAGTAAAGTCCAGCCCTTCAGTATCTTTTACTTTGTCATAAAACCAGTCTGCTACGACGCGACCAACGCGGGTAGGGCGGGTAGTGCTAACAATAATTCCTATTTTTAAACTCATTTATTCTCCTAAATTACTAAAGTTTTTTCTCTCAAAACTTCACCTCACTTTACTAAGTATAGTTACTGGCTATATTTTGTAAAGTCTTTTTTGTATAATAAAGTTATGTTAATAAATAATCCAACGCTCAGCACCAGCTGTATGAAAAACGCCCTAGGTATTATTGGCGACAAGTGGACTGCCCTGATTCTGTGTGGCCTGAACGACAATCCGCGAACCTTTAGCGAATTAGAATTATCCTTGACATCGATTAGCCCTAGAACCCTTAGCCAACGACTAAACAAGCTGGAAAAAGAAAAAATAGTAGCAAAAGACATGTACTGCAAGCACCCTCCACGGTACCGTTATGGCCTAACGCCGAAAGGCAAAGAGCTAAACGATGTGCTTACAAAAATGAACGAGTGGGGTGCTAAATACGCCTGCCTAGGCGACAAGTAAAAAAGAAGCACAAAAACCCCTCTGTTAGAGGACAGTCCTCTATAGGTGTTATTTTGTGATTGTTTCGGCATTGTCTAGTAGAGAAAGTAGTTCGGTAGGGCTACCAGCGTGCATTAATTTGTCGCGCAGTTCTTTTGCACCAGGGAAATCATTGACATATATTTTGCAGAATTTGTTAAGAGTGTATATTTTTCGCTCACCGTTTTTCCATGTGTCGTAAAATAACTGGACGTGTTTTTTGTAAAGTTCGAGCTTTTGCTGTGGTGACTGCTCTTTCCACGGTGAATCAGGGCTAAAAACGTATGGATCATGAAACACGCCTCGACCGATCATAATTCCATCTAGGCCGTATTCTTCCGCTAACTGCATGCCTTGTTGACGCGTCATAACATCACCGTTCCCGATAATTTTCGTAGTAGGGGAGAGGGCATCGCGCATTTCCCTTACCTGCCCTATTTTGTCCCACCGCGCGGGGACCTTAGACATCTCCTTGGCAGTACGACCATGGATTATTAGCGCGTCTAGGTCTTGTTTCAGCAAGAACTCAATCCACGTCAGATCCTCGTGTCTATTCCCCAGCCTTGTTTTCACGCTAACAGGGAAGTTTTTGCCTGTAGCCCGCTTGACTGCTGCGATTATCTCCCCTGCCAGTTCCCTATTATCTACCAGCGCCACACAACAGCCATTTTTTATAACCGCTTTGTCGGGACATCCCATGTTGATATCGACACCGTCATAACCCATTTTTATTAGGTCTTTTGTGGTTTTGTAATAATTTTCAGGTATTTTGCCCCAAATCTGGGCAATTAATGGCTCCTCGACGCGACTAAACTGTAGTTTTGGCAGTATTTTTGGCCGTCCGGGACTCTGCAGGCCGTCGACATTTACAAACTCTGTATAAAAGAGGTCTGGTGCACTGGTGCCGGCAATAATCTGCCTGAAAACAGTGTCAGTTACATCATCCATCGGCGCCAATACAAAAAATGGCTTTGGTAATTTATCCCAAATATTCATAAGTCAATCTATTTTACCCTTAATAAGTATGGTTGTGTAAGTTTTCTAAATTGTAGGTCTTGGAGTTGTAGCGTCTAGAGTAGCCCTTATCTGCTTACATGCAGCTTTGCCAGGACCAAATTTTTTCGGGTCAAAGCCTATAGGTGGGGCTCCTTGGTCGGCCACAAGGTCTTCCCCTCTCAAATAGGCCATATCCCTACGACGCTCATCTGCATCTGTGGGCAGTGGTTCATGTGATCTTGCATCCTCAATTGCACCAATTTGCGCAGCAAACTCAGTTAGGTCTACAGGTTCTGGTGGTAGGAGCTCTAATTGGCCGTCCATAACATGTATTATATCACGTTTGTGCTTACTTTACAACTAGTTCTATCCAAAAAAACAATCCGGCGCCCAAACCCAGGTTTATGTATGGGAATATTTTGTACAGATTGAATATCTTTGCTTGCTGCAACAGAGATATTATCACCATCAACCCGTACACTAAGCCAGCAAAAACACTGAAAACACCGAGCCATTGATATGTCAAAATAGCAGAGCCAATATAGGCACCAAAGCAGAAAATCAATGTCAGCTTGCTACCTAGAACCGTAGCAATGGTAGATATTTTGGCCTTTCGGTCTGATTCTATGTCTGGCACTGCCGAGTACGCATGCATGGCCATACACCACAGAGTAGCGCTAATAATTATCACTGGCGAGGGGAATTCCCCTGTCACCAGACCATAGCTAACAAGAGCTGGAAAAATATAAAGGATATTAAAAAACGAATCCAAGAATGGTTTTATTTTTGCCCTGATTGGCGGGCTTGAATAAAAGACACCAAAAAACCAGAACCCCAATAATGATAAGAATGCTGCTAAAGGCATTAATGGCGCCAAGGCTAATACAGGCAAATTGAGTAAGAGAATCAGTTTTGACAGGCTTTTTTGCTGTACAGGATCCAGTAATGTTTCGTATGACTGTTTTTTAGGGTTTACCTTGTCTGTTTCGTAATCGAAAATATCGTTTACGCCGTAAATCAATAGATTTGCAGGAAATGAAAAATATATCCCAAAAATAATCAAAAGCCACCAATTGGAGTAATTATTCGCAGAAGTTAGCCCAATAATGAATGGGCCGAACAGATACGGCCAAAATCTTGGTCTCGAAATTTTGAAAAATGGCACAAGCACTTCATAATTGTATCAATGAATTCGATAATATCGGCAGCCGCGCCTTTAGCTTCTGCAATATCAATAGTTTTGTTTGCCCTACCCAGCTACATCGGAGCAATTCGACAACGTGGTTTCGGTAAGGCATTGATGCTAATTGTGGCACTTGGTTTATTTGGGCTAGTTTTCGAATCAGTGGCTATAAAAACTGGCTACCCATATGGGCAGTTCACTTACAGCGATACTCTAGGTTACAAAATATTTGGACTCACCCCTTGGACAGTTGCATTTGCATACCCGCCTCTTGTCCTGGGAGCATTTTGGCTTGCTAGCAAAATAACAAAGACGGGAATGCGCATAGTCCTAACTGCTTTATTCGCCCTGGCACTAGACGTCGTCCTGGACCCAGCCTTAACCCGAATGGGCATATGGCAATGGGCAAAAGCTGGACCTTTTTACGGAGTGCCCCTAATGAACTTTGCCGGCTGGTTTGTCAGTGGACTAATTTCTGGTTGGATTATTCACAAAATTTGGGGAAAAGAAAAATCTGTACGTAAATCTCTTGCCTACAGTGCATTTGGGCTGACTTGGTTTTGGGCCGGCGTTAACCTGGGACTAAAACAATGGATACCGGGCGGAATCGGTGTTGCTATAGGTCTACTTGTAATGTTAATTATGCGGATAGAGAAAAAACGCGAACAAAAAAATGCCTAAACCAACAGCCATAATTATAGGCGCCGGCTTTGGGGGCTTGGGTAGTGCATGCATTCTTGGCAAAGCCGGATACAAGGTTACTGTCATAGAAAAGAACGAGCAGATAGGTGGTCGCGCAGGAGTTTTCGAAGCCAAAGGTTTTAAATTCGATGCCGGTCCCAGCTGGTATTTAATGCCAGATATATTTCAGCACTTCTTTGACCTTATGGGAGAAAAAGTCGAAAATCACCTGAAACTCAAAAAGCTCTCCCCAAGCTACCGAATATTTTATAAAGACTCTGATAATCATGTCGATATATATTCTGACCTAAAAAAAGACCTGCCAACTATAAGAAAAATAGAGCCAGGCGCCGATGAGGCTCTTAAAAAATATTTAGATATCGCCGGACAGCAATACGAAATAGCCAAAGCTAGTTTTTTATATAAAAACTATAATTCTATCCGCGATTTTCTAACCTGGGAGGTCGCAACAAAGGGGAGAAAACTAAATGCACTTTCTAACATGGACAAATACGTTAGAAAATACTTCAAAACTGACGAAATGTACAAAATAATCCAATATCCTTCGGTTTTTCTAGGATCGAGTCCGTACAACACACCTGCCCTGTATAGCATGATGAACCATATAGATTTCAACATGGGGGTTTACTACCCAGAAGGAGGCATCAACGAAATAGTTAAAAGCTTAGAGCGGATAGCCAAGAAATATGACGTGGTTTTCAAAAACAACTCGGCCGTAAAGAAAATAATTATCAAGAACCAAAAAGCTGTTGGGGTTAAGCTCGATAATGGCAAAGAAGTTTATGCAGATGTTGTTGTCAGTAACGCCAACGTCTGGCACACCGAAACAAAACTACTGAGCAAACAACACCGAACCAAATCCGACAAATACTGGGACAGTAGAGTTCTGGCACCGAGTGCAGTAATAATATACTTGGGCGTAAAGGGCAGATACCCTGGCCTGCAACACCATAACCTGATATTCAGTAAAAATTGGAAGAAGAATTTCGGGCAAATTTTTGACAACCCAACCTGGCCCTCAGACCCTAGTATGTACGTTTGTGCGCCTAGCAAAACAGATGCCACAGTTGCGCCAAAAGGGCATGAAAACCTGTTTGTTTTGGTCCCAATTGCACCTGGACTAAAATACACAGACAAACAGTTGGAAGCCTATGCTGATAAGATTCTGGAGACCATGGAGGAAACCATGAAGCTAAAGAACTTCCGAAAAAATATTGTATATAGAAGGCAGTTTAGCGTGAAAGACTTTGCAGATCGTTATAATTCGCAGTCCGGCACTGCATTAGGTATGGCCCACATACTAAAACAATCTGCAATTTTCAGGCCTAACAACATTAGCAAAAAGGTGTCTAACTTATACTACGTCGGCGCTGACGTTAACCCTGGGATTGGTATGCCCACCACCTTGATCAGTGCCGAGTTGATGTACAAGCGGATAATTGGCGACAAAACTTCGGGACCACTTAAAAAAATATAATCATTTTAGATCTATTCTTTGTTGAAAATAAAAAACGCCCTTTTTACTAGGGCGTTTTTATAATATTCGTGTTTATTTAGGCAGCTTTTTTAACTGTTAGGAAACCGTTTCGTGGGTTTTCTGTTACTACTTTGCCTGATGGTAGGTCGCAAGCTTCTGGTCGCTCGTCTTTGCTGAAGTAGTAGATAGTCTGCAATTTGCCACCGCGAAGTGTAACGTCTTTGCTGTTTAGGTAGTATGTAACACCTTTACTGTTTGTGTGATTGTAACCCATTTATTATTTCTCCCTCTTTAGGTTTACCTTGGTACCACCACGATACTCTAGAGGCGAATTGTTTGTCAACCCTTTGAGCGGTACTTTTCACATCAGTTGCGAGATACCTGTGGGTGCATGTATACACTGCACGCCGAGGTAAATAGCGATTCTGGGGCTCTCTCAACCTGTAATCTGGCACAAGCTTGTCGTTTGTCGCCGACAAATATAACTTTCCAAGTCCCCTCTTGGTTCTTCGAAATAAAAGTTTGAGTATTGTTTATATAACTGCATTTTCTATCACCAATCGCAAAATTATCTGATACTTTCTCGATATATACACTCTCGGTGAATGAGCCTCCATCCGTACCTATTGGATAGCCTGATTCTAGCACTGCTATATTACAATTGCCGTCTACAGAACGCTTGACCAAAGAAACCGTTTCTTTGCTAGTGCCCAGTCTATCTGCCTCGCGTTGGTCCAGTCTAACAGCATGAACTATCAATAGGGTGATACCAACCGCAAGAAGTATAAATCCTACAATATTTAATAGGATTGCCAGAATAGCTAGCCATGCGCCACGTTCTTTTGTTTTACGTATCTGCACCAGGCCAACGATAGCCAGAACGGGTGCAAGTAGCGGGAACCCCACAAAAACTAAGCTGAGAATTGCAGGCACATTCCACTTTTTGTTATTCTCTGTTTTTGCTGCCTTATTGCCATTTGTTTTTTTCATAACTTTTCCCCTCTATTCGTGTTGTTTTAGTCTATGTTTAACCCACCGTTCCATAACAAACCAGCCTAAAAACAGAACAAAAAATATAGCCGAAAATAGCAAGGATATGCCAGCAACGTCAGGCGACCAACGCGGGGATACAAAGTTGAATTTGTACAAAGCATCCGGAATATTTATTGCTTCTTTGGACTTGTGCTTATTGACGTAGTCTTTGATACACGGGATACGTCCTCTCCCCGATAAACCTGCTGGGAACTTTTTCTCACAAACGGCCTGAGCTTCTGTGTATACCCGGCTGCTGCTTTTGCCGGCCTTGGCCTTCTCGGCCGCCACTAACCTATCGTATCGATATTTTAACTGCACCGGCTGTTGCACACTGCCGCCTGCAGACAGGTCAGCGTTCATATGGCTATAAATATACTCTCGTAGCTCCCTGAGAGGCTTTTCTACGTTTTTGTTGGCCTTATCAGCTTTTGTGACTACTTCGCGCAGTCTTAGGGCCGTGAGGTTGTTTTGACGCATTGCATAAATGCCTAGGCCTAGTAAAAATAACGAAATAATTAGGAAAAACCATGATTTGATTGGTCGGGCTTTTCGCCATTTATGATGAAGCTCTTTGTTGTCCATATTTTCCAGGGTTATTCTATACCTCTAATGTTAAACCGTTTTAGGGGTCTTTACTAGTATAGATTCAACTCATGGACTATTCGACCGCTAGGCTGTTAGACTGTTACCATGCATATATTCTTCTCTGGAATTGGCGGAACAGCTATCGGGCCCCTGGCGTTAATCGCCAAGCAAGCCGGCTACGTCGTTTCCGGTTCTGACAAACAAGATTCACAGTACATTGAATACCTACGGAAAAAAGGCATTTCAGATATACATATCGGCCAATCAAAACAGTCTATTGAATCTGCTCATGCAAATAACCCTATAGATTGGTTTGTTTACTCTTCGGCGCTAGAGCTAGAGGACCCCAATCATCCAGAAATAAAATTTGTAAATGATAATAACATCAAAAAAAGCAAGCGTGACGAGTTATTGAACAGAATACTAACTGACAAAAAACTAAAGATGATAGCCATTGCTGGCACACATGGCAAGACTACTACGACTTCCATGGTTATCTGGTTATTCAAACAACTGGATATACCCTTGAGCTATTCGGTTGGCGCAAAAATTGGGTTTGGTGAGATGGGGCAATATGATGCTAAATCTCAGTTTTTTGCGTACGAAGCGGACGAATTTGATCACAACTTTTTGGCTTTTCATCCTGAAATTAGCCTGATAACAGGTATAAGCTGGGACCATCACGAGATATTCAAAACCTATCAAGATTATTTAGATGCATTCAAAAAATTCATCGATCAGTCTAAGCACACTGTGTTGTGGCACCAAGATTGGTGTAGTCTTGATTTTGCTAGCGAGACTGACAACGACAAAATATCAACAATCGGCGCAGACCAACAAATGTTTGGCCTAGATTTGCCAGGATATACAAATAGACAAGATGCGCAGTTGGCTATAGAAGGAGTTCATCGGGCTACTGGCGAGGGTATCGAAAAGCTAGTCGGAATAATGAATAAATTCCCTGGCTTGCAACGACGAATGGAGGAAATCATTCCCGGGCTTTACAGCGATTATGCCCATACTCCGGACAAAGTTCGTGGAGGGCTGAGCGTTGCACTCGATATTGCAAAAGCCAAAAAACAAAATGTAGTTGTGGTTTACGAAGGCTTAACCAACCGCCGTCAACACTATATGATTGATGATTACAAAAACTGTTTTGACGGTGCTACAAAAGTCTATTGGATACCCAGCTACCTGGCGCGCGAAGATCCAGATCAACGAATTATTGAACCATCCGAGCTGATAAAACATCTTGCCAATCCAGAAATCGCCGAACCGATGCAACGCGACACACAGCTGAAAGAAACGATACAAAAACACCTAGACGCCGGCGATATGGTTGTTACCATGGCTGGTGGTGGTGGTGACAGTTTGGACGAATGGATCCGAAAGGAATTTTCTAAATGAAATTGATCCAAATTAACGGCTGGCTCGGCCGGCTTAATGGACCCCTAGAAAGATTTTTGCTGGACCAAAAACCAGATTTTATCTGCATCCAAGAAGCCTTTGACCCAGATTGCAACGCACCGACTTTCAAAGACCAGTTTATGTACGTTTCGGAGATAATCGAACAAGGAAAATTCCAGCACTATTCTTTTGCACCCGCCTGGGGATTCGAGATGATCGGAACAAAAATTGATACCGGCAACATAATTATCAGCAAATACCCCCTAACCAATCAGGTAAAAATTCACACAAATAATAGCTATAATTTCCGAAAAGAACTGTCGAACTCACAGCCCAACACAAGGGTTTGGCAAGCTTGCACTGCCGAAATTGGCAATGCCAAAAAACTGGCTATTTCAACCCATCAGGGTTATCTACCACAGCTACATCATGAAGAAGAAAATAACGATATAACTGTAGCTTCGATGCAAAAAGCTATCGACGGACTAAATAGTCTGGATCATCCTTTGATATTTTGTGGTGACCTTAATTCGCATCCAGAAACCCCACCAATAAAACTACTCGAGAAAGAAACTGGCCTAAAAAACCTAGTTACCGAAAATAATGTTAAGAGTACTTTGTCTGAAGCGCATCGAGCTCCAGAACATGAACGCAATTCGGTAGTATGTGATTATATTTTTGTCAGCGATGATATAAAAGTAGAAAAATTTTCAGTCAGCGAAGAAGTCGTATCAGACCACAAAGCATTAATCCTAGAATTCAGCCTTTAACGACTTTGTAGCGGTTTTGGACAACGCCATTATCTAATTTTTTTGTTGATAGTAGTTCAATTTTTATTTGCAGTTCGCCCTCTCCAAACAGTTTTGTTCCTTCATTTACAAAAATTGGATGTATATCCAAAATCAGTTCTTCGATTAATTTACTATTCAGGAAAGAACGGTTTGTTTCACCGCCACCAACAATAAGCACTTTATTGAAACCGTCTTTTGAAACTTGCTCAAGGACTAACTCTGGATCCCCAGATACAAATTTAATACTCTTTTTTGGGTTGTATTTATTAGGCTTGCTTGTA
>CAZBSC010000011.1:0-9359 GCA_964494845.1 uncultured Candidatus Saccharibacteria bacterium
CTAAAGGAATATAAAGCGCCAAAAGTTAAAGATGCACGACCAAAGAAATTTGTTGAGGCAGATGCTATAGCTGCAGATGCAGGCGTTCAAGATTTCCCGGGGACAGGATCAGATGCATCCATACTTTCTCAAACAGGCACTCCTAAAATCGAAACCCCGAATCTAGGATTGCAACCTCCTGGCCCACAAGTTCCAATGCCTTCTGTTGGAGGTGGTGGACCTAGTGACTTCGAAAAAGAGCCGGCCTTCAACTTCGAAGAATCTCCAGATTTGGCCCCCGAAAACAATCCAGAAATTGATCCAGCCATTCGCCAGGCCGCCAAAAACGACTCTGGGCAAACCGTTGTTGCCCCGCCAGCAGCTGCTATGCCAATTATTTCTGCGCCTGGAGCGACCGAACCCATGCCAGGGCCAGGAAATGGCAACACGTATTCGTCAATGAGCTTGAGCGAACTACTGGCTTCGCAGTCAGCTAATGCAAACAAGAAAGATTAAAGAGAGGAAAAAAATGGAAAAAGAGCTACTGCCAATACTAGACAAAATAATGGGGACTATTTTTGGGTTCAAAAACCCATACACAATCGATCAGTTTATTCAGAAGTTTGCGTTTGATGTTCGCTTGCCAAAACAAACAAATGATTCGATCACTGGCGAGGTAACATGGGCTCAGTCACTCGCCCCTCAAAAATTTATCACCATGAAAAATGCCTTTGCAGAAGACGCAAAATCAGAGTGGCTTATCCCAAAGCGCCCCATTAAAACCATGGAAGACATCTTGGCGGCCTGGCAACAGACAAATCTAATGGCAACCGAAAGACAAATAGAAGCTATCAATTCTGTTGAGAGCGATATGGTTTATAATTCTGAAAATGTTTATCGATCCCAGGACGTTCATTTTTCTAAGAATGTTGCCTTTTGTGACGGGGTTAAAAAATGCGAGTTCGTCGCTGCCAGCCAACGCTCGCACAGCAATACGTACTCACTACGCATAGAAGATAGTCAGGAATGCTCGAATTCATTCAACGTTATCTGGTCTGGGAAAATATCTAATAGCTTCTTCATCCAGGATTGTTACGATATGTTCGAATGCATGTTTTGTTCACACATGCGAAGCAAACGATTTTGTATCGCCAACATGCAGTTTGAAGAAGCGGAATACCGCAAAATCAAGGCCATGGTCATCCAGTGGATCCTAACCGCATAAGGAATCCTAGTAATTAAAAGTCTATTGGAGGCTTTCTTACCCAAACTGAAAACGGCTTATTGTGCTGCGGCAAATTTATTAACTCTAACAATCGCTTGTAACCACCCATTCAAACTATTCAGCGCAGTTTTTGCATTTTGAACCTTACTTCTTCCTTCTGGGCCAAGTGCCGCAAAATGGTCTGGGTGAACAATTTCCACACCATCAGTTACTGCCAAAAATTGTTGCGCTGGATCAATCCCAAGCTCTTCGGCTAGCACTAGCCCAGCAGCTAATTGAGTATAGCCTGCTGGTGCATTACCGACTTCAATAATCAAACTACCTTCAAGGGCACTGGCGTGTTTTCTTGCAATTCCACGTATGACATCATCTCCGCTTGTTTTTGACCCCTCAAGCTCAACAGTGTCAACATCCACGCCATCGCTAATACCAAGGTTCTCCAGTAACATTCTAGTATTTGGCGCAAACAATAGTCTAGCTGCAGCTGCTTCGGTTAGAGAACAAATTTCTTTCCCGCCTTCATCCTCTTCAACATAAGGGCGTACTTCGGGGCGCCATAGCTCTGGTCCAGCATACTGCCTTTCTGTACCGGCGTGAATAACGTGAGTGATTCTAGACTGAGCTTGTAGCGACATAGAGCCAATTAGACCTAGTAGTACATCTTGTCTGCGTGCACCCCAATTTGCTATGTTTGCACGATGGATTACTACAATACCATCAACATCCGAGGATTGTTCATCTATAAATGTTCTGGCACCATAGCTTCCGCCAACTGGCCTGTTTAATGTCCGGTGCATTGGCGTGCCTATTCCACTGCCAATTAATACTTCGGTAATTTGATCCCACATAACGCTGGGATCTACCCCTTGCGAGGCTGCGATTTCATCAATATGGGTATCAATCACAGGAATATTTTTAGTAAATTCTCGCTCTCTTCCGACAAGATCACCGAGTCTTTCACCAACCTTCTGCCCCAAATCACTGCTATGCGCCCCGGGGTTAGCATCGTCACTTGCAATAGGCCGTGCCAGTAAATCTTCGAGTCTACGATGAGCCGCATAACCCAGCTCTGTAGGTACAGAAACAAGCGCTTCAAAGCCAACAATAGGAACGCCCATGCTTTGGACTTGTGCTGGGTTCAACTCTTGCGTTAATCTATTTTGCTCAACGGTCATATTAAATATTATTATATCACTTTAAATACTATTTAACAAAGGTATGGTTTCATGATTGCGTCTCAAGTATGCTCCACGGCGGAGGATGTCGCGCTTTCGGGGCTTTACCTTCTTTTCAAATACTATAAATGGGTCTTTTTCTATCTGCTCGGCTGTCCAAGCATACATATCAACAGCTGTCTGCAACGGTATCCGTAGCCGACGCGGAATAAATTTGAAACCTTCGTTTGCCTCAGTTTGCCAGCCGTAGTAACGCTTGATTTGAAATCGTATAAATTTTTTAAATTGGTCTGGGTTTTTGAGTGCTTCTTGATGTTCAAGGCTACTTAGACCAAACTTTTTTAGATCTGTAGCGGGAAAATAACAACGCCCCAAGCCATTGTCTTCTTTTACGTCCCGTACAAAATTAATCCACTGCATTGCCCTGCCCTGCATCTGGGCGTATTTTAGGGCTTCGTCTGGCAGCCCCATAATCTTGGCCATCATTAGTCCTATTACATCCGCAGACCCATAAACATAATCCAGCGAATCACTGAGTGTCTTATAAGTTTTGGGGCTAATGTCTTGCTTCATTGAAGCAATAAAAGATTCTACCCATGCATTCTTAAGGTCGTATTTTCTTGATACTCGAATTATATTTTTTGCTACTCGTTGGTCTACGCTATCATTTTTTTTAACTCTAAAATCAAAAGATTTAACCTTTATCGACTCTCGGTAATATTGTTCTAATTTGAGTAGTTTTTGTGTTTGCGCTGGCTTATTATCTACATAGTCATCGGCTGTGCGAACAAAACTATACAGGTCTGCGACATCTTCGCGCACCTTTCTAGGGAAAAATTTGCTACTAAAATAATACGTTGTACTACCATTTTTAAAAATTCTGGTTTCTAACCTCACTTATGCTCGCCTTGACAACAAGAATTCGGCAAGCCCATTCAAAAAGCTTACACCCTCCGGTTCCCACCTAAATTTTTCTTTATTTAGAGACTTTCTGGCTAATTCTATAGATTGGTTTGCCTGTTCCTGAGCATATTGCAAAGCGCCACAATCAACAAGAATCTCTTTGCACCGATTTAGTTCAAGTGATGTCAAATCGTGATTGCCCAACATTTGCGTCAAAAAATTTTGATCAGCTTTATCGCTTTTTTCTAGTGCGTACGTAGTCAGAACTGTTCGTTTCCCTTCACGAATATCGTCCAACGGGCTTTTCCCACTCTCGAACTCTTCACCAAATGTTCCCAAAATATCATCTGTTATTTGGAAAGCTCTGCCCGCCTGCAAACAATATTCTCGTATGGCATCCGTTGAGCAACAATCCGCACCAGCCAAAACCATACCAAATGTTAATGGATTCAAGAACGTATAGTGTGCCGTTTTCCACTGCAGAACATTATCAACGTCGCGCATCGACACTTCCCCGCTAACTTCGTTCATAATGTCATTTGTTTGTCCGTGAGCTGTAATAATAACTGTTTGATTAAGTATGCTCAACGCTTTCAACCGCAAATCTTCGGGGGCGTCCAGGTTGGCAACAATAACTTGTGCAGCGTGGTTACCAATACCCATAGCATTCATAGCGATGGACAGACCGAAGTGGTCAGAGTCACCTGCCAGGTGATGCGTTTTGTGGTACTGCGCCAGTCCCGCATGTGCAGATGGCCCGCCGCGGCGAACGAGACTGCGGTCCTGGACATCGTCCATAATTAATATATAGGCATGGATCATTTCTAGCGCCATCCCGGCCCTGACAATCATGTCCATATCCTGCCCGCCACACATTTTATAACCAACAATCGCTAGCGATCCACGGATTCTTTTACCTCCACGACCAAGAATTTGCAAGAATGCATCCGCAGCAACCCTAGAATGAGCGCCGTAGGATTGCAACGTACTCTTCTCGATCTGCTGTGAGTAGCTGGATATAGCTGCGTCTAGAAGTTTCTTGTTGCGTTTCATCTCCTGGGCAAAAAACTCTATGTCAGGCTTTTTCAATGTTCTTGTAGGCATAGTAATAATTATACTTCAGGATAATAAATTGAGCGCTTTTTCTGCTTCATCCTTGAAAGCTTCAATGTCATTGCCATTATTGTCTAAAAAAATATCAGCTTTAGTTTTTACATCACCAACGCTGAGTGTTGCCGCATCACCAGAATGCTTCATTTCAGCTTCTTGCTCTTTCATGAACTGTTCGAACGTTTTGTTATCATCAACTGCTCGCCGCTCACCCCTGGATCCAGCATTGGCCTGCAAACGGTTGTAACGAACACGCGGCTCGGCATCTACCCAAACAACCTGGCCGCCAAGCTCGTGGATCCTATCTGCTTCGCCCGGGTTTCGAAGACTAGCCACTACCAACCCGCTATACTTGCCGGGCGTTTTTTCGAACTGCGCTACGGATTTATCTATCAGAACACCTAGGCCACTTTCCCTACGCCACTGTGCACTGAGTTCTCTCATATGTTCTCGAGCTGGTGGAAGTCCACGTTTTTCTAACTCATCACGGAGCATGTCCGTCATTGATACAAAAAGCCAATTATGGCGTTCAGCCAATAGATGACCGATGGTATCTTTACCGCTTCCGTTCGTACCAGAAACCCCAATTATCTTCATAAATAGAACCCTTAACTAATGTAGTCGTGTAATTTTTTGCTATCTTTGTGTTTTCGCAATTTTGCTAGTGCCTTAGCCTCTATCTGGCGAATTCTTTCGCGGGTAACATTAAACTCTTGTCCTACTTCTTCCAGTGTGTGGCTGCGTCCATCTTCTAGGCCAAACCGTAGGCGTAGAATTTTTTGCTCGCGTTCTGATAACGCACCAAGCATGTCTTTGACGTGTTCTTTTAGCAGTGAGCCGGTAGCAGATTCTTCTGGGGTAACAGTATCTTCGTCTTCGATAAAGTCACCTAGTACACTATCTTCCTCGTCTTCGCGAACTGACGCGTCGAGGCTAGAGATGTCTTGTTTGATCTTCATGATATGCTCTACCTTTTCAACATCAATTTCCATTTCTTTGGCAATCTCATCGTTGGTTGGCTCGCGGTTGAGTTCCTGAGTAAGCCGGCGCTGCGTTCTGAGTAATTTATTTATGGTTTCCACCATGTGAACAGGTATGCGGATTGTTCGTGCCTGGTCAGCGATAGCCCTAGTAATAGCCTGGCGAATCCACCATGTAGCATAAGTCGAGAATTTGAATCCTTTGTCTGGGTCAAACTTTTCAACCGCACGAAGTAACCCAGTGTTACCTTCTTGAATCAGGTCAAGTAAATCAAGTCCTCGTCCGACATATCGTTTGGCGATTGAGACTACTAATCGCATATTAGCCTCGGCCATTTTATCTTTTGCATGGCGTTTTCCAGCAATAACTTCGTAGGCTAGTTTTAACTCTTCATCGGGTTTTAACAACGGTATCTTCCCGATCTCCCGCAAGTATAACCGCACAGAATCGTCGGCCACGTCATCCAAATATACTTGTTCGCTCAGTTTTACTTCTTCTTCCTCGTCCTCCGGGACCCACTCGGCGGTAAAATCGTCAGCTTTTGGCTCGGTTGCCTCGATAACAACGACATCCTCTTCTTCGAGCTCTTTATAAAAAGCCTCTAGTATATCCAGGTTTTCTGGAGTATCCGGGATTGCTTTGAAAATATCGCGCTGGTCAATCTTGCCTTTTTTCTTGGCAGAAGTCACCAGCTTTTTCTTTATTGCATCTATTTCTTTTTCGCTAAATTTCTTCTTGTCGTTTCCCATGTACTTCTACTGTTCCTTCGCTTTTTTTAGTAACTCGTTCAATTCTTTATCCTTGGCTTGTAGCTCTGTTTTTTCAACCTCACTGGCATTTTGCATCAATAGTCTCAGTTCTGCCTTTTGCTTTTCTGCGTAATTTCTTATGAGCGCAATCTGTAATCTATTCGCCTCGTGCGGAAGCTCTACATAGTCTAGATTTTGGTACAGTTCCTCATATAATACTGATAATATTTTACCATAATTGTCCCCCTCAAACAATTCCTTACCCTCTTGGTCTGAGTTTTTTAGCTTTACGAACGCTAACTCTGCTTTTTCATCAGAAAACATGTCTTTTTCTAGATGCTTCAGGCTGTTACGTAGTTCTGAATGTGCGTAACAAAGTGACAGCAAGTTTTTTTGGGTTTTTATCGTGTCGGCATCGGCTTTTGTAGTTTTTGGTGGGTCAACCTTTTTCAAGCGCTTGGCATAACCAACAGTCTTTTTATCGTTCAACTTTTGAATAAGCGCGTCTTTCTCTATGTCTAGTAGTTCGGCCAGCTTATCCAGGTAGTGATCTTTTTCTACGCTGTCAGATAACTTTGCGACAACTGGCAATATCGCATCAGTCAGCGCTTTTTTACCTGAACCACTGGTTATGTCTAGGTTTTCTTGCTGTCTACGAATCAGCCAATCTATTGCGTACTCGTATGTATTTACGGCTTCAACCCATAACCCAGGGTCTTTTTGAATAAGTTCATCAGGGTCTTTGCCTTCTGGTACGGATATTATGCTCAGGGCCACGTCCACGCTACTAGCTATTGGAATAATCCGCTCCATGGCATTTAGTCCTGCTTGGTCCTGGTCAAATGCTAAGCGTAAATCACGAGTAAACCGAGCTAGTTCTTTCAGATGCATCTCGGTCATGGCTGTCCCGGCGGTAGCAACAACGTTTTCAACCCCGGCCTGGTGGCTGGCAATCACATCTAGGTTGCCCTCTACGACAACTACGTAGCCTTTTTTACGGATAGAATCTTTGGCCAGATGCAGTCCGTAGGCGTGTCGCCCTTTGTCATAGACCATTGTTTGCGGTGTATTAATATACTTCGGTCCAGTATCCTCTGGGTTCAGCGCCCTGGCAGTGAATCCAATAACCCGGCCACTGGAATCCTGCAAAGGAATCATTATTCGCCCGCGGAACATATCGCTAGCGCCGGCGTAGCGAACTGTAGCTAACCCTGATTTTTTGATCACATCCTCTGAGAATCCCTTTTTCCCTAAGAAATCTAGCAAAGCTCGTCCATTATTTGGCGAATATCCAATACGAAACTGCAAGGCTGTTTCTTTGGTATATGCACGTTTTTTTAGAATATATTCTAGAGCCGTATTATTTTTACTGAACTGCACTTGATAAAATTTGGCCGCTGCCTCTAAACAATCATATATTTTGTTTTTCTGGCCAGAATTGTCCTGACCACCACTCGTGCGGTACTGGGCCAGGTCTACCCCAGCTTTGCGGGCTAGCAATTCTAGCGCTCCCTTAAAATCCAGGCCCTCTAGCTCCATAACCAGGGTAAACATGTCACCGCCTTTGCCGGATGAAAAATCATGCCAAATCTGTTTTTCTGGGCTAACCATTAGGCTAGGCGTTTTTTCATTACTAAAAGGACTCAGCCCTTTCAGGTTGCGCCCAGAACGTTTTAATTCCATGTAATCAGCCGCCACATCTTCGATGCTCAGCTTGCCCTTGATATCCTCTACCGCATCCATCACATATAAGTATCAAGTAGAATGTAGCAAGTAGCAAGCTTTAGCGTACGACCGGCATAAACTAATTGTTCTCAGTCAAATTACTAGATCATCTATATTTATGATTTTTAGGAAAACTTTTAGCTTTGGTTAGCACCAGTAATAGCGTTGCCAGCGGCTGCGGCAATAACTGCTTCACGCTCTGCTTGTCTTGTAGCTTCAAGACCTGCTTGTATTTCCTCGTTAGTTCGCCCTACAAGTTCTTGGCGCTTTGCAGCAGCATCTAAAGTAGCTGCTCTTTGAGCTTCTTGCCTTTTAGCAAGATCTTCTGCCGGGGAGACTGGTCGTGTTAGTGTTTCTGTACTCATTTTTTTGCCTTTTTTTGTGTTTATTTGACTGTTTTTGTTGTACAGTCTTAGTCACATATTAGCATAAGCTTGTTAATTTGTCAATAAGTATGTCCTTATTTTCTAGCAGTAGTAAGCCGCATATGGTTAAATAGAGGTTATGGATCCAAATCATCCCGGAGAATTGCCCGGGCCACAACAACCACCGCAACCCCCAGCACAGCCAGCTCCGCAGGTACAGACAGAGCACTTGTTCCCGGCTCCAAATATAGATCCTGCGCATCCTAGTCAATATGACTTTATTACCAACCCTGCAAAAACCGCAAAAAAACCTCCGCTCCTGAGCAAAGGCAATCGGTCTGGCCTAATAAAGTTGGTATTGATTGTTCTTGGCGTGTTAGTTTTAATAACAGCGGCCGTTAGCATGTTATTCGGTGGTGATAGTAACCGCGAAACACTGTTAACTGTCGCGAGAAAACAAAGCCAGATAATTTCTATTGCCGAGTCTGGGGCTGATAAAGCTGGGAGCAACCAAGCAAAAGCTTTGGCACTGAGCACACAATTGACTATCACCACTGACCAGTGGGCTCTGATAAATCAGCTGACAAAAAATGGAGGAAAAGTTAAAGGCAAAGAGTATAAATCTACTCCAAGCAGCCAGGTCACATCAGAACTAGCAACGGCAGAACGAAACGGCCGATTTGACGAAGTTTTTTCTAATATTATTAAGCAAGAGTTGGCCGAATACCAACGTGATTTGCAAACAGCAAATTCTAGCGTATCTAGTAAATCAGCCAAGCTGCTACTAGCTAAAGATTACGAAAATGCAGGCTTGCTACTAGATACAAAATAGTTAAGAAAAATCCGGTGCTTGTACGTCGTTGTTGATAACAAGATTATAGGAGTGACGTATTAGGTCTTTTATGCGTTCGTCGCCTAGCTGGCCGGTCAGAAGCATAGTGTTCCAGTGTTTTTTATTGAGGTGGTAGCCTTCCATGATGGATTCGTACTTTTCGCGTAATAACTTGGCCAGTCCGGGATCGCACTTCAAACTGAGACTGACCGGGTCTTTGCCCTCTGGTATGAGTGCAAACATTTTACCTTGTCCTGAGCCTGTCGAAGGGTCCACTACTTTATAGACTGCTACCCCCTCGCCAAACGGATAGTC
>CAZBSC010000011.1:9459-30534 GCA_964494845.1 uncultured Candidatus Saccharibacteria bacterium
CTGTCGAAGGGTCCACTACTTTATAGACTGCTACCCCCTCGCCAAACGGATAGTCCAACCGAGCGTTCGGCATACTTAAAATGTATTCTTCAACTTCTTTATGCGTCATCGTGATGTTTTTTGAACCAGTCTAGGTAGTACTGTAGTTCGGCAATTGATCCCTGAATGTCTTCGAATGCACGGTGGGCCTCTGGTTTTTTAAAATCTATGTCGTATTTGCCCTGCATAAATAATTTCCACGATGTGACGTCCAGCATTCTGTAATGAAGTTTTATATCCAGTGATGGCATCCATTGCTTTATGAATAACCGGTCGCTATGAATGGAATTCCCGCCTAGTACTGCTGCTTCTTTGCCGAAATGCTCTTCGACGAGCGCAATCAAATCTTGTTCAGCTTGCATCAATGTCTTGCCACTATCCAGATTATTTACAAAGTGGTCTCTGTTATCAGGATAGCTCTGCCACCAATTATTGGCTTGCATGCGTTTTACTACCAGCTCTTTCGGCTGCTTGATACAGGTTTCGTAAGTGGCTAGGGTTTTGAAATCAAAATCAGTAATCTCGACGGCAACTTCTAAAATCACGTCTTTTTTAGGATCCAGGCCCGTCATCTCTAGATCCATCCATAGAATCTTGGTCGGCTTTGCGTTTTTATTCTTCATCTTGTTTTAGATTATAGCGTACTATTTCAAGCTTGGATGGTTTCATTCTCTAAGGCGATCTTAAGGCGCGCTAGTCTTATGGCATCTATTGATGGCACCCTTATGGTTTCTCGAACTCCTGAGCTTACACTATACGTAGTTTGAATCGCCTCTGTCATATCAGCTGGTCCCCAAAAGGCCACTGCTGGACCCTCCTCCAAGCCTATGTAGCTATCAGTTTTTGGATCAAATTTTGGTATCGGGCCAACTACAAAATCATCTTCTCTAATATGGCCTAGAAGCTCTAGAACCTCTCTAGGGTGAGCACCGCCAACTCTTGCTAGGTCTTCAACTGTTCTAGGTGGTAGGACATAATCAATGCCACTATCAACACCTGCAAATCTCCTCTTAGGAACATATCCTTTCCCGATAAGAATTTTAACAAGTGATAATTTTTCATCCCATGGGACTTGTTCCGGAACTGTATTAGCAGAATATCCAACATTTGTATCTATGTAGGGTTCTCTTCTCGCCTTCCAATAATTTTCTGATCTTGCATAGATTACAACTTCTGCTGGGTTAGCCGCACCGTCTCCGCCTGGGGGGCCTACGATTAGCATATCGTCTGCTATCGATTCGCTAGCAAAGGGGGCAGTTATTTTATCCCAGCTCTCTAGGCCTAGCATTGGATTAAGCGCACGTCTTCCAATCATGCTAAAGCCCAAGTTATCAAGCAGTGATACGTATAGTTTTTGTAAATTAGGATGGACAAAATGCGGGGTTACGCCTTCACCATAATATTGGGAAAGTTGCGTAACGAGCGTACGTATTGCAAATTCCTCAACTACATCCTGAATATCCACCGGTTGGTTTAGACCTGGCTGCACATCTAGCCTGTCTGTGATGTTAGCACCTAAATCACTCAAAAAATACTACTCCGTTAAAAGAGGTATTGTACAAGTTTTTTATCAGATGGTCAATTATATTTCGTTCAGATTGTTACTGTTGATGCAGCTTTTGAATGGTTTTTGCCCAATTGGTGCGTTCCTCTATAGCCGTTTGCAGACTCGGACTGCCCTTTTTAGTTAATCTACCAGAATTATCGCCTGCTACAACACCAAATTTTAACGAATATTCGGATTTTGTCAGACCGTTTGCTGATTGCAGACAATTATCATGAATGCTCGTACATTTCGATGCCAGATCTAGCCATTTTTGGACATTCTGGTCGTATTTCACTGACATATCGAGTGACACGCTAGCACTTCGCATCCCCTCTGCATCAATCTGGTCAAATATAAAGTTGCCTGTTGAATAAAAAATTAGTTTGTTTTTGTAGACCTCTGAATTTTGTATCCAGTGCGGGTTATTTGCAATGACAAAATCTGCCCCCGCATCGATGACCCTACGAGCTATATCAATTTGCCCAGGCTGAGCAGTCGTATTGTACTCGGTGCCCATATGGACAAACGCAAAAACAGGCATAATTTTGGCATATTGTTTCACGCGTTCTATCTCTCCCTCCCCAGGTGTTTTGTTGAAATAATGCCAAGCACAAAAGGCTACCGGCATTTGAGATTTTTGAATTTTTTCGTCACTAGTATTTAGGCGAATAGGCAGAGCAATGACCTCGCATGTGTCATCATCATTTGTAGAGTCATAGTTGCCATAAACTTGTGCCCCTGATGCTATTACGGCTTTTCTGGTTGCTTCAAAACCATCTTGGCCCTGATCACCGCTGTGATTGTTGGCAAGGTCTATGATATTAAAATATATTGCAGCCTCTTTTAAGTACTCTGGCCGGCAATTAAATACAAGTTGGTTTACCTGAACATCATATGGAATAACCTTATCTAGCACGGGGCATTCGAGGTCGGCTACCCAGGCGTCGTATTTCTGCCTATCAAAAGTTTTTAACCCGCTAAATGGGTGGGCGTAATCGTATTCACCATTCGGTTGTAGCGACCATTTTTCAATTGCCCTGCCCCAAAAAATTGTTCCGTTGAATAGATACTTGCCTTGCACTGATTGGACTTGGTTACGTTTTTCTGGTGGTTTTTGATCCGTCGAAACACGTATTCTTTTATTAAATAAAAATCCAATTGTAATAAATATGATTATCAATAAAAAAATCGGCACTATCCAAACGTATTTATTTGAGTCAGTATTATGGTTGTTCATTTAGTATTTTCAGTTGGCTTAAAATCTAGAGCACAAGAGTTTATGCAGTAATGTTCTTTTGTCTCACTGGGACCATCGTCAAATAAATGCCCAAGGTGGCTGCCACATTTTGCGCAAGTTACCTCTGTTCGATGCATACCATGTGAGTTATCTTCAACCAGTTTGATATTTTCGCTATCTGTCACACCAGAAAAACTCGGCCAGCCCGCGTTCGGATAATATTCAGGCAATTCAAATTTGTGTTCACTGCCAAAAAGCTCCGTACCACAAGCAGCACATTTGTACTTTCCTGATTTCTTATTCTTTAGTAATATGCCAGAATATGGGGCCTCTTCCCCTTTCTGCCTCATAACAGCATACTGCTCTGGCGTTAGTCTTTTCTTGAAGTCGCTATCTTTCATATTTTTTGAGACCCAAAGAGAAGAACAGAAACTAGTCTTTCTTTTTCTCTAGCTTGTCTAATCGTAACCATCTATATGCCAAATATATTAATGCTGCAGTAATTACGAAATTGATGAATATAAACAGAAAAGATCCCCACGCAAAGTTCGCAGTCTTGCCGTTTATAGTCAGAGTAAATTGCTTGACGTTGAGTTCGTCACCACTGCCGATAAAAATCAGAAACGGGCTAATAAAACTGCGAGTGAATTGGTCGACCAAAACTTTTGCCTGTGTACCGATGACAAAACCTATCGCCAGACCGACTACCCCTTGCGTCCTAATGAACTCTACAAAACCACCAAACTCTTGTTTTGTTTTGGCCTTAGCCGTCGAAAGCTTAGGCTTTTTTTTAGATTTGGTATCTGCTGACATTAATCTTGCCTAGCTCCACACCGCTAAAATTGCGCCCACAAGCCCTAAAGCTACTACATCAGCACCTGTTGTTATAACGTTATAGCTGAGAGGCCTTAGCTCGAACTGCGCCTGCATGATTTTATTCGTCGCTAATAATGATACAGCAACCATAACCCCAAATGATGCTCCTTGCCAAACTGATGTCAGGGCCAAAACCTGAACAAGAACACCGATAGCAACTGCTGAAACAAAAGTGCCCACAAGTGTCAAAACTATTGGACGAACCATGTCGGCGTTTTTTGTATCTTTTTCTGTTAAGCCAATGGCTTTCATCCACGGCTTACCGAATAAACCAGGCGTATACCAGACTGCGCCGACTGCAAAAGCCGCCAGCGTGGCCACAACTACTGCAATCCAATTTAGGTTACTAATATTATCTAAAAGCACTTCCATGACATATCCCCCTTGTTTTATATGTTTTTAATTATAACTGACCTAGGCAAGCTTTTGCAGGGCATGTGCAATCGCTGCTTCTTTTAGACTCAAGTCTATTTGTTCTGATATAGACTGGACTGACTTCACCGCTGACTCCATATATTCTTTTAACTCGGCATTGACCTTATCCTCCGACCAATGTTCGCCTTTGAGATTCTGTTGCCATTCTAGATAGCTCACTATTACACCACCAGCGTTGGCTATAATATCTGGAATTATTATTTTATGATGATTGTTCAAATAGGCCTCGGCCTCGTGGTTTATTGGTCCATTTGCCAGTTCTAGCAAAACTTCTGCGGCTATTATCTGGACGTTGTCAATCGTCACAGCGTTATCTAGAGCAGCCAAAACTAGGACATCGACATCTGCTGAGAAAATCTTATCGGGGGTGCTAACTTTGGCTAATTTGTAGTCCTTGAACCGATTATTTGATTGTTTAAAAGAAACCAAATCCAAAATATCCAGGCCATTATCATCAGTCAAGGTTGCCCCCGAGTCGCTAACCGCTACAATCTTCCAATCCGGATAATTTTCTTTCGCAACTGTTGCAAAAAAAGCGCCCACATTGCCGAACCCCTGCAGGGCTACTTTCTTGGGCTGATTATCGTTGCGATATTTTAGATATTCGGCCAGTGCTATTACGCCGCCACGGCCTGTGGCTGCCTCACGACCCTGGCTACCACCGTGTTTTATAGACTTTCCTGTAAAACTTGCCTGGTTTGTATCTCCAGTCAGGTCCTGGTACTCATCAACCATCCAGTCAATAATCTGCGCGTTAGTGTTTACATCAGGGGCCGGTATGTCTTTATCTGGGCCAATGTGCGGTTGCATGTGCCTGACGTATTCTCGGGATATTTCTTCCAGATCTGCTTCAGATATGGTCTTTGGGTCAATTGCTATCCCTCCCTTGCCACCGCCAAGGGGTAATCCAACGGCAGCCGTCTTGAACGACATCAAAGTCGCCAGTGCTAGTGCTTCATCTCGCGTCACCTTGGGATGAAACCTCAAGCCACCTTTATACGGGCCTAGTTTGTTGCTGTGCTGGGCGCGATATGCCTTGTAGGTTTGACCGTTTGAAAACAAGTTAAATTCGTGCAATGCATTCGGTTTTAACAGTTTTTCTACATCTACTTCTGGTATATCTATCTTTTTAGCCACTCGTCGGATTAATTCGTGTGTTGTTTGTAGCATTTAAGAGTCTTTTCCTTTCTCACTGTTACATTTTTTCCGGAGCAGAAATATTTAATAGACTCAAACCATCTTTCAGTACATCTACGTAACGCCTGACAAGACTAGCCCTGATGCCCTCTCTACTGTCGCCGATGACTCGATTTTTTTCGTAGAAACGGTTAAATTCCTGGGCTAATTCGTACAAGTAATTGGCAATGTGATGTGGCATAAGGTCATCTGTTGCCGCGGCGACTACCTCTGGATATTCGCTGAGTTTTCGAGCCAAAGTTCGTTCGCCTGGTTCAAAATTGTGTTCAGTTGATTCAACGTTTTTAACTTTTGCTAAAACAGAGCAAGCTCGTGCGTGAGAGTACTGTAAATATGGTCCACTGTTGCCCTGCAGACTAACCGATTCCTCGGGGTCATAAACAACGTCAGGCCCCAATCGTTGCTTCAAAAAGGCAAATTTAACGGCCGCGAGAA
This sequence comes from uncultured Candidatus Saccharibacteria bacterium, assembly GCA_964494845.1. GTDB lineage: Bacteria > Patescibacteriota > Saccharimonadia > Saccharimonadales > JAGQNJ01 > CAYRSA01. Next base: position 15,225 of record CAZBSC010000011.1, read on the forward strand.
CTGTGTCTTCGTTACTAGAGCCAATTATTTTTTTGCTTGCTTCTCTGGCAGTCTCTAGTATATCCGCAGCTTTTACTATATTGCCTTTACGCGAGCTCATTTTTACCCCGCCCTTCAGCTTCACCTGGCCGTGGGTGAAATGTTTTGTTCTTTCTGCGATTTCAGGTCGAAATTGTTCGAGACTTTTTAACACTACCTTCATGTACTCTGTTATGTCATTTCCGGTAATAATTATTGTTTGGTCGAAATGGTAATCCTCCCATTTTACAATTGCTAGCCCGATATCTTTAGCTTCATAAGTTGGCAGTCCTTCGCTATTAATAAATACCCGGGTATGCAGTCCGTACGGCTCGCCACGAAAAACTATAGCCCCATCACTTTCCTCGTAAATACCTTTTTTTAGTTGTTCTTTGACCGTTTTTAAGCCAACGGGCGCCGTTATACTCTCAGGGTAGTATTTTTCAAAACCGCTACCGATAGATGCATAAAACTGTTCAAAATAGTCGTAGCTCCATTGCCGTGTTGTCCAATAAATTTTTGCAAACGGGGAGTCGTGGTCATCGTCATTGTGTATTTTATAAACCCGTTTGTTCAGAGATAATACCTCGGATTTTACTTGTGGGTCATCCTCAAAAGCATTATTCCCATCAACATAACATTTTGCCAGCCAATTAGACCGGTCATCTTCTGGGATATCCGTCAGTTTTTCGGGTTTCTCACCTCCCAGTTCCTTCAAAATTGCCCACATAGTTATTGCTACGTGACGCCCAACATCACCGCCAAAATTAACATCATGCACTTCTCCGCCTGCACGACCAACCAAACGAGATATACTATCCCCGAAAACTGTTTGGTACAGATGACCGGCATGCAGCACTTTGAATGGATTTGGATCTGAGTATTCGACGACTACAACTTTACCCTTGTAGATATTAGGGCTACTTGCAGTTACCTCTTGAACGGCTTTACCCAGATATTCGTCAGTCAAAGTAATATTAATAAATCCTGCGCCGGCAATTTCTACTTTTTTAATGACAGCGTTTTTTTCTAGCTCTGCGGCAATTTTTTCAGCTATTTCTCTAGGATTTTTTGATAATTTTTTACTAAGCTGCAAAGCAATATTAGAGGCATAGTCACCAAATTTTTCCTCCGGCCTATCTAATGGAGACTCACAATTAATCCCAAAAGCTTTCTTTACTGCTAATTCAACTAGCTCTTTGACCTCTTGCATAACAGATGTAAGTATATATGACTTCTAGGACCGCTCCAATACGAAAACCTTTCCTTTCACTAACATCTACTCGGACAATTGTGTTATTTTATTGTTTTCGAGTATTGCTGTTGAGCAAGACTATAATCTGGTAGATGACGGCGTACGTACTCGCTAGTACCACAAAAAATACGAACGTAACTATATATGTTTGGATATGAAGTATTGGGTTAATCACACGCTCGCTGAGGTCAAATAAAATTCCCGCTGGATTCAAGAATATATCCCACGTATTCCAACGCAGATACCGCCCTAAGTAGGTTGCAAAACCACACGCTAAAAAAACAAATCCTAAAATAATGTGTACATTCCTAGGCTTGAAGTGTTTTAAGAGTTGAGAATGAACAATATAAACACTTATATATCCTAAAATTAGTCCATTTATAATAAATGACATCATCATGCCTACATCGTAAAGAACGGATGCTTCACCGGAACTTTGCAGGTGTATCAAATCACTCATTAAGTAAAAGCTATTAGGCAAAAAACCTAGCCATAATGCTAGCAGACCAAGGTTTTGCCAGTTAGTTAGTGGTTTTTTTGACAAATTAATTCGGAGCCCTAATGCAAAGAGCAGTGGGACCCACGCCAAAAATAGATTCCAAGTCATAAACCAGAATCTCGTATTGCCTGCGACTATCATTCGTAAGACTAACAACGTAACACTGACAAGAGTAGAAAATAACAATGTAGTCAGGAGTTGTTTTGTAAACGGCGTACTTTTTTCTCGCACCATGGCCCCATTATTATACCCTGTTATAATCTAGTGTATGTACAAAGCTCTGGATGCAATCCAAAAAAGCGTACGAACAGTGATGCGCGCAGTTGCATTCGGGCTGAATAAAATTACTTCTGGCAAGCTACACCCTAATGCCATAACTCTGGTTGGCCTAATAATGCACCTACCTATCGCCTACCTAATAGCCACGGACAAATTGATTATTGCTGCCATATTACTAGTGATTTTTGGGCTTTTTGACACAATTGACGGCGAATTAGCTAGACTACAAAAACGTGCCAGCACTACAGGGATGTTTTTAGACTCAGTGACTGACCGAATAAAAGAAGTGATGATATATGTTGGGGCTGGCTATTTATTTGTATCGCAGGACTTACCGTATTTTGCTGTCTGGGCAATTTTGGCTTGCGGTATTGCTGTAACGGTTAGCTATATAAATGCCTGGGGCGAGGTTGCAATATCAAAGTCAACACACGTAAACAGCACGCACCAAAATAACAAATCGTTTCGTACTGGGTTAATGACGTACGATGTCAGGATATTCATTATGATTGTCGGGCTTTTATCTGACCATCTACCTTTAGCCGTAATAGTGATTGCCATGCTCTCGTTGGTTACAATGATGCAGAGAATTATTAATGTAGTGCAGAAACTTAATTAAACCATGTACAAAATCGACTTACATACACATTCTACCGAGTCGCCGGATGGTGGGATATCCGAGGATCAATACACACAAGCCATAGACGATGAGCTACTGGATTGCATAGCCATAACCGATCACAACAGCATATCTCTGGCCAGAAGAATGCACAAAAACCTGGGCGACAAAATCATCGTAGGCGAAGAGATTTCTAGTTTGCAGGGTGATATTGTTGGATTATTCCTGACTGATGCTGTACGCCCAGGGATGCCACTGCTTGAGACTGCTCAGGCTATAAAAGCCCAAGGTGGGATTGTATACATCCCTCATCCTTTTGAAACAATCAGAAAAGGAATCAAAAAAGTTGACTTGGACACGATTGCCGAGCTAGTTGATATTGTAGAGACATACAATGGGCGAGCTATGGCCCAAAACAAGGGGCCGCAGGCAGCTGTCTGGGCAAAGTTGCAACAAAAACCTCCAGCTGCATCCAGCGATGCTCATGGAATCAAGGGCCTAGGAACTGCCTTTACCTCTGTCAAAGAAATACCTTCTGCCAACAATATTGTGGAACTTCTCAGTTTTGGGCACCTAAATATGCATAGACCTCCTCTGCGCACTCTGTTGTACCCCAAAATACATAAAATCAAAAATAAATTTGTCCGGAAAACGAAATGAATGTAATCTTATTTGCTCTGTGGTTTTTCTTGCCAGCCGGTCTAGCCAACTCTGCGCCAGTATTCGCCAGTAGATTACCTCTTTTGAGAAATCTAACTTTTCCGTTAGATTTTGGTGCGAGCTTCCGCGAGAAACGAGTTTTTGGGGTCAACAAAACTTGGCGTGGTCTGATGTCCGGTATTGTTATTGCAACCTTCACTCTTTGGGTCCAACAATATTTATATGTTCATACTGGGTGGGCCAAGACCATATCTGGCAGTATTGATTACTCCTCGCTACCAATCCTTCTTTTAGGGCCTCTGTTCGGACTTGGTGCGCTCCTCGGTGACGCGGTTGAAAGTTTTTTTAAACGTCAACGTGGAGTACCGTCAGGCGAAAGCTGGTTCCCGTTCGACCAATTTGACTACGTTATTGGTGGGCTATTAGCTAGTAGCCTAGTTGTCCAGCTGACACTACAAGAATACGTAGCGATTTGTGTTGTTTGGTTCTGTTTACATATTTTGAGTGTTTATATTGGTTTTTTGATAGGGTTGCGCGACAGCAAAATCTAGCCCCTAGATCAGCTGCTTTTTTAGATTTTCGATTAGATCTACTGGGCTAGGATCTATGTTGTTTAACAGTGCCGTGTAGAGACTAACGAAGTCCCCCAATGCAACGGTCCACAATAGCTGCTCGAGTAACGTTTCACCCTCGGCATGTACCGTTATTGGGTGCGGACGCTTGCCGGATAGTAATTTTGAACTAATTTCGAACCGCTTTTGGATCTGCGGGTGGTCAAAACTCGTTCTCAAGTCAATAACGCTATATGGTTTATCGACTGGATGCGATGACCAACCAGGGAACTCGTTGTGGTTGAACTCGGGGTATTGCCCCCACCAAGCCACATTTTTGGCATTCTCGTTAAAGCTAATCTTCCATTTATAGGCAGCCGGGGCCAGTAATGGGCCGGCGTAGACAACGGGGCTAGAACCAATCACGTCTTGGGCTATTTGTTTGGCAACATTTTTTGCTGTTGGTACAGTTGGTACCCAAGCCTCGACTGATTTTTTTAGAAAATCAGAGGCAAGATGCATATCTTTTTCTGCACCACTTGCTTTTACCAGACCAGCTTTCTCCAGGATAGTAACCAGAGCTTTCAGAATATAAAGCGTCGCGAATCTAGGTTGCGAAACTGGCGGGATTTTAGCGAACACATAACCTTTTTCTGTAGCGATTTCTTCTAGTTTTCCGCCACAGGCGATAACAACGATAGTAGCGCCTGTCTTCTCTGCTTCGTGTAGTGCTGATATTGCCTCTTCTGTATTCCCCGAGTAACTACATGATACAAATAAAGTTTTATCTGAAACATAGTTTGGAATATTATAATCCGCTACTATCTCAAAGGGCACGTTATGCCCAGGCCAGGTCATACTTAGTCGCGCAGACAATGCCGATCCACCCATCCCGGCATAAACAACATTTTCGAATTGGCCCGATATCTGTGGGACCTCAAATTCTTGTAGTAATTGTTGCCACTGTTTTTCAGCAATTCCCAGTGCATCACTTTTATCTCGTTGGTGTATATATTTCAAATCATCAAGCATATATTTTCCCTTCAGCCTTTTTTGTTCTATACTAGCTACTATACAACAAAGGGGGATGGGAATGTTCGGTCACGATGACAAAGAAGAAAAACAGAAACAAGCAGATGATGACAATGTAGTTCAGCCAATGAGCACTACACCACCAGACGAAAACCTGGTTGGCATTACTGATGATTCAGCTGATCCTAAAACAGTTGCGGACCCGAGTGATGACGAAGACGGCGACATCGGGAAAATTGTTGATGATATTAATGAATCGACAGATAAAACAGATTTGGAACTGGCAGACGAGTCAAAACCAGTACCTGTATCAGTACCCGAGGACACCGAAGAAGAAGCCCCAGCGCCAACAATAAATGTTGACAGCACACCGTCAGACCTAGTAGAGATCAAAAAAAGCGCTTTGCAAGAGCTTTCCCCCCTACTAGACGAACTTGACCAAACACCAGAGGCAAAATTAAACATTCTAATGATGACTATTCAGGCATCTGATGACCAGTCCCTGATTCCGCAAGCTTTTGAAACAGCTAAAAAAATCGAGGGCAAAAAGCCACGTGCCGAAGCAATGCTCGATATCATCAACGAGATTAACTACTTCACCAAAAAATCCGCCTAAAGTTCTCTCAAACAATTTCTTAATTAGCTAAAACTCAAATATCTCATTACTTTGTTCCGACAAAGTTCTCTCTGTTCATATCCTACGAACCAAATCTCTCCATACTTTCTCCAGCAGCTGAGAAAGTATGCAAAGACGCCGTGCCAGATGTTTATTCTTGATATAACTTCCAGTCAATAGCTACAACAGCCTGTGGAACGCAAGCGCCCCGAATTATTGTCTTTAGAGTATGAATTCGGGGTAGTCCTCGGCTGATTTGTTGTAGCATTGACGAAGTCATTCAGGAAAAACAGAGGCAGTTCTATTTGTGAAGCGCTCTATGAACGCTTTATTGATTACTGGCCTACGGCCAGACAGAGGATGGTGGAACTAAGCTTTGGTTGGGCCTCTGTATTTTCCTGAACAGATGTTGTATAAATCAGGCGGCCTTGGGTGCGAGGATTGTTTGAGTTAATAAGATGCCAGTTGGCACCTTATTAATGAGTTCCGCAGCAAGCCTGATTTATATCAACAGATGTATCAAGATAAATACATCTGGCCCTAGCTTTTGTATTACTTTTGGCGGGCAAAAGTAATGAGAGTCTTTACTGTAATCCGCCGGGACCGGGGCCCGTATCAGGAATCTCTGGTGTAGTTGGTCCTGTCGCAGGTGTTTCTGCCTGGTTAGAATCGTTGCTACCACTGTTTCCGTCAACAGGGGCATCGACTATATCGTTCTGTGAATTAGTAGACTGATCATCGCTTGTATTTTGACTCGAACTATTGGTATCCCCTGATTGACTATTTTGATTCTGGGTTTCATTTTGGGCAGGAATTGGCTGCTTGTCGTTGCCTGTTAGTTTCTGATAAAGCCACCTACCCGAAAAGAACAAAATAGTTGCCAAAACTATAGTCAATACCAGAGTACCGAGGGCGAGTAGCCATGCGGTACCTCTTCGCTCTTTTTTTGTAGACTGGTAGTACTCTTGCACTTCTTGAGGCAAAACACTCTGTTCTTGTTTCTTTTTTCGGTTAAAAGGCCAAATAGATATCATAAAACTCCCGTTTCTTCAGTTATAATACTACAATTAATCATTTTTTGCAACTATTCAGTTCTGGAGATGCCTACTCTGTAAAGCTTATCCCTGAAGGGCCATCAATATTATCTAGTTGCTGAACATAGGCATCTACTCTACCTTCCTCGATAGCAGCATCCAAGCCTACTGTCATACCTACCCCAGCTAGCAAAAGAGCTCCAGAAAATACGATAACCGTGTTCTGATCATAGGCGAGTTCTGTTGCCGTATTGGCAATAGTATTGGCTGTTACGCCCGATGCCCCAAAAAATGTTAAAGCGTTCCCAGCTAGTGATATAACCGGGTCCCCATCGGGTGATAACTGTCTCAGCCATGCTTTAACGTCAAAGTTACCACGTTCAACTAGGTCACCGTTTTCTACGGTCACAATAACTTTTGTGTCTTTATCTCCACCCGACATTGTCTGGCGCTTATATGCACTTACCGCATTGTTGCAGGTGTTTGCTGCATATCTACGTTCAGTGTATGCTGCGCCCAAGACGCCCATCTCGGCAATTAGGGCAGCATTCGCTACGTCGGTTTTTTCTCCAGCAGCACCCATTGTCACACCCAACATAATACTAGCTGACAAAAATAGACGCTGCCACAGAGTGGTTCTGTGAATTGTCCGTCTTATCTTCTGTTCTGCCGTAAACCGTTCTGGCCGCTGTTCTGGGGTACTCGCCATTGTTCTTTCCTCTCAAGAACTCTATTATACTATAAATTCAAGAAATAACAACTATAGAAGGCGCCCTCTGTCCGAGGGAATTCTGTGCATGTTTTTTACTTAGGGTTTGGCGGTTCGCCACAACTGTTCGAATAGTTGCTTCATGGTGGTAGATATAACAGCATTAGTTAGTGTAGTAGTAATAATTCTGTCCGGGGCGTACTCGACAAACACACATGTTTCTCCATAAATTAATACCTCACCATCATATGGTTCTTGGCCTAAAAATCGCGTTTCAATCCCCTGTTTTGGCCAAAATTTTAGAATGTCCCAGTCCCTGGCGCCCTCAAACATCACCGCCCTAGTACCGATTTTGTGTGCCTTTCGTTTTACAGCGGCTTTTTTTAACATCTCAAAAGCTTCAGCATGCTCATTGGCTAGGCTACTAGGTATCAAAAGTATCTCGTCTTGGCTGCGCACCATGTCTTCCAGCACATCCCGTAGGCCATCTAGCCCCTCTCGGTATATGACCCCCGTCTTATGTTGGGCCAAACGATACTTTGATGACAATTCGGGTAATACGCTGCGAAGACTAGCGTCAACTTGTTTGAGTTGCTGCTGTCGGTCGATGACCATATCGTGGAGCTTGGCCGGTGGCTGGCATACAAATCGCCGCACTGGCTGAGTATCATCAAATTCTACCAGTCCAAATACCTGCAGTGACTCTAAAAGCATGTAGGTATTTGTGCGAGTTTCTTTAGCCAGTTTCGAAATTTCCGAGGCGGTTAATGGCCTATTTTCTATTAATTTTAGGTATAGGGCTGTTTCTTTTTCGTTCAATCCTATGTCTAGCAAGGCACTTTCCATCGGGGCATAGTATCAGTAATTATATAATTCGTCAATCATATTTTGACATTTCCACTCTCCGTTAATAACATAATTTGCATGCATGCAATTGACTATATAGCATAAACATTTTATGATTGCACCCTGCCTCTAGAGAAGGTGGGACCAACGAAAGTGAGGAATAAGTTATGAGTGAATCTTTTATTGAACAGACACCCGATTTAAGGGCGGCAAGTGAATTGAATAACGCTATCCAGATGGCCATTCTTTCTGGATCAAGAGATGGTATTACAAATGGTGGTCAGTTTGATGGATCTTTTTACAATTCTGATACGAACTATTTGCATACTAATGAATTGGAACCAGACCTTTTTTCACGCTCTGATTATGGTGGCAATGTCGAAAATGTTTGGAGTGTGACCCCTGGCCAGTCTGGAGGCATTGTTTACGATGAAAGTGACCATGTAGAACGAACAGTAAGTAGGATTTATGGTGGAATAGAGAACTTTCAACTTAGAATTTTAATCACAACTGCTGATAGGGGAAAGATTGAAGTTGCTGATGCCGAACCCGCTAGTTACGCTGACGAAACAAAAACCGACAAATATGCGCCTGGAGATGATCGATTCCGGTCATACACAAATTCGCATGACCGAGCAGTTAGACCTGCGCCACTTACAATTACGCGGACAAACAGACAGGGCGAAAAAAGCTCAATAACACTAACTGATGAACGAGCAGTGCTCGGCCGGAAAATTATGCACCGAAGAGTTGCACGAAATATTGGCGCCTCAACAATTGCTCGCATTTCCAGACCACCGCGGAGGACCAATTAAGTTTAATATAATTAGCCACTTTATTGCCAGGAGAGTCAGTAACCTACCGACCTAAAGTGAGTGAGAAGAAAAAAAGGATTATTATGTCAGATACAGTATCGTTAGAATTTCCAACACAAATAGAAGCTGACCTTGAATTGATACAAGGTCACATAGTGAGCCGACTCGGAGAGCATGCACTTATGCCATGGGCTCTGTCAAACCTAGAATTTCACTCCCACGTAGTTGTAGGCGAGAATGATGTCGATAGACTCAAGAATGATGTCAAAAGACTATATGTACCGGGTGAAGATCAACTATTAGAAACCACGGTCGTAGGCCCGGATGGACGCCACGTAGTAGATGTACGAACACAAACCGAAGACGAAGGTCCCATACATCATGAAACGACATTTTGGCCATCAAACACGGAGAGATCTCGAGACCCTATATCAGCAATCTTCAGTGTTGATGCTAATGGAACTATCATAGATTCTCTGGATCATCAGTTCGCTAACCCCCTGCCTGGTTCAACGGGACCTGAGGTTTTTAAAAATACTGCCGGGACCAGGCAACTGCTATTAATGCTCGACAAAATGTTGACTGGTTTTGTACAAGTTTCTAATCCATTAGAAAACTCAATTATGTTGATTGACAACCCCAGAGCAAGGTCTGATGTGCTAACGTACGCAAAAGCACAACCGACACCAGCTGATGTTGATGTTGCCCGAGCATTAAGGGAAAAACAACGTCGTGATGACACGAGTCTTGAAGATGCTATCGCAAAGTCCAAAGAACGGCAATAGAATCAAGAACAAATTATGAACAAAATCAATGAATTCGTTGCTTGGGTTGTTAGTAAATTCTAATTAGCAAGTCTGCTACATGCCCATCATGCCACCGCCGGGCATTCCGCCACCAGCAGCTGGTTCTTCCTTCTTTGGCACTTCTGCAACTAGTGCACCCATGGTCATGGCTGTACCGGCTATGGATACCGAGTTCTGAATGGCCTCGCGCGTTACTCTTTTTGGATCGACAATCCCGGCTGTTTTTAGGTCTACTAGCTTATCAGCAGTGTTTACGTCTACGCCCTGCCCTTGTTTGGCCTTTTGGACCTGTGGCAACCATTCGTCAGGGTTTAGACCTGCGTTTGACAGCAAGATTTTGAACGGCTGAAGTAGTGCACTGGCGAGTAGTTGCGCGCCCGCGGCGGTAGAATCATGGCCAGTTACTTTAACGGTGCTGGCTAGATTCACTAACGTTACGCCACCACCAGGGACGATTCCCTCTTCTAGTGCTGCTTTTGTAGCCGCAACTGCGTCGTCAACACGAAACTTCTTTTCTTCGATTTCTGTCTCTGTCGCACCGCCAACCTTGATAACTGCGACTTTGCCCTGTAAGGCTGCACGCCGGGCATCATAATTTTCTCGGTCATATTCGCTGGACGCCGCTAAACCTTGTGATGTTATTTGTGCAATTCGAGATTTTAATGCAGCAACACTGCCTGCGCCCTCGATGATTGTTGTTTCGTCTTTGGTCACGATAACTTTTCGGGCACTACCAATATATCTGGCTTCTACATTTTCGAAGGTGTCGCCTTTTTCTTCGGAAATTACTTGTCCACCCGTTAGTACTGCGATGTCCTCGAGAGTTTCTTTCCGCCTATCGCCAAATGATGGCGCTTTTACGGCAACCGCGTTCAGAACGCCTTTTAGTTTGTTCAGGATCAACACTCCTAGAACTTCGCCTTCTACATCGTCGGCGATGATTAGGACATCTTTTTTACCAGCCTGGGCTAACTGCTCTAGAACTGGCAAAAATTCCTGTGCACTACTGATTTTCTTGTCAGTGATTATGATAGCTGGCTTGTCGATTACCGCCTCCATGCGTGTGGCGTCAGTGGCCATAAATGGGCTAACGAATCCACGGTCCATAGTAAAGCCTTCGACGACTTCTTGCTCTAATAGCAAGCTCTGCCCTTCCTCAACCGTTACTACGCCGTCTTTGCCAACTTTGTCTATAACATCGGCAATGAGGTTGCCGATTTCGGCGTCACCGGCGCTGATTGTTGCGACTTCTGCCACCCGTTTTTTGTTAGCCTTGATGTCCTCACTCATTCCGTCTAGCTTTTTCAAGACGTCTTGGGCAGCTTGCTCTAAACCTTTGCGAAGTTGCATTGGGTTATGCCCCGCAGCGATCAATTTGTTGGCTTCGTTTAGGATGTGATAGGTCAAAACCGTGACGGTTGTAGTCCCATCGCCAGCGACATCGTTCATTTTATTAGCCGCTTGCTTGATCAGCTCTGCACCTACTTTGTAGCCAAGGGTTTCGTCGTCTTTGTCCTCGATTTCGACACCTTTTGCCACTGTCACGCCGTCGTGAGTCACTGTTGGGCTGCCGTACGATTTATCAATAACCACATTGCGGCCTTTCGGGCCCATAGTGGTTTTTACTGCTTCGTACAAAATCCTGGCGCCCTCTAGCACTCGCCTTCGTGCATCATCATCATAAAATACTTTATTTGCCATCTACTTTTTCTCCTTTTCCATTTTTGCCATCGCAATCTGAAGCTTATTCTTTAAATCATCAATTTCTTTTTTGTCGCGACTAGCAATTAAAAATAATTTGATTACTGCTATAGCAAGTACCGGCACTAGAAAAATCACAACCGTTGCAAAAATGTTATTAGCCACAATGTCATCCATATTATTTCACCGTTGCGATTATGTTTGCTCGGTAGACCACAACGTATTCTTCTGCGCCCACTTTAACCGTCGTAGCTTCGTACTCGTTTTTATAAATAACACGATCGCCGGGTTTTACTTCCTTGACGGCGCTACCTACAGCTACAACTTTGGCTGTTTTTGGTTTTTCTTTGGCGCTGTCGGGTAAATATAGCCCACTAGCTGTTTTATTTTCACTTTTTTCCGGCTGTACGACTACGTACTCGGGCATAGGGTTTATTGGTGTCGCCACTTTGTAACCTCCTTTAGTTATCAACTACTTGTACTGAGTATTCTACAAAAGTAAACTGGCACTTGCAACCCTAGAGTGCTAATTGGTAATGGTTTGATACAATATTGTTTATGCTAATAAACACAAAAGTGCTAATGTCTGGTGCCGACTATTTCAACGACGGGTTTGCTATAAATGCCCTAATGGACTCAGCTAATCCTGTAGATATCATTAAAGCCAAGCAAGAACACGACTCGATAAAACACGCCATGCAGAGCATTGGTACAGAAGTGGTCCAAGTTCACCCTCCAAGAGGTTGCCAGGATGGGGTATACACCGCCAATTGGGCTTTGTGTCGAGGCGATACTGTTGTGATGGCCGCGTTACCAAACAAAAGAGTTGACGAGGAAGATTACGCCGCCCATGTTCTAAGCAACCTGGGGAAACGACTAGTATTCTTGCCCAAAGGCCTTAAATTCAGTGGCCAGGGCGATGCCTTGCCATGCGGCAATTACCTTTTTGCAGGTACAGGCTATCGAACCGACAAAGAAGTGCACAGTTTCCTGGCAAAGAATCTGGACTATAACGTTATCAGCTTGCAGGCTATACCAACCCTAGACAAACAAAAAAAGCCAGTCGTGAACAAAGTAACCGGCTGGCCAGATAGCTTCTTCTACGATATTGACCTGGCGATTGCTGTATTGTCGCCCAACCTAATTGCCTGGTGCCGAGATGCATTCACACCAGAGAGCCAGGCAAAAATCGATAAAATAACAGACATGGATAAAATCGAAGTCTCGTACGAAGAAGCCGTGAAAGGCTTCGCCTGCAATTTGGTATCAAACGGTGAAGCGGTGGTTATGAGTCATTACGCGCCAAATCTAAAAAAGGCCGTAGAAGCAGCCGGGTTTAAAACAATCACCATTCCCGCTACAGAGCTATTCAAAGGCGGGGGCTACATCCGCTGCACCACTTTGACTCTTAATTAAGGGTTTTGAGAATTTTGCTGGTGGTTTTTATTTCGTCCCAAGGATGCTCTACTACCCTGTCGGGGTTGTGGTCGTCTTGTTGCAGGTGGCGGAGTTCGGCGGCTTTTGGCCCGTTTCGTAAGATATCTTTTTCGTGTCCTTTGCCTAGTAGCAGCACGGTGTCGCCCTTTTTAGCCATTTTTAGAGTCTTGTGTATGGCCTGCTCGCGGTTATGCACCAAAAATAGATCTTTTTCGCGTGTTTTGCCTTCTTTTTCGGCGGCCTTTGCTATGGTATCCATGATTTCCATGCCATCGATATCCCGGTCATCTTCCTCTGTTAGCACAATCAAATCAGCGTACTTTCCAGCCAGTTGGCCCATGGTTGTTCGCTTTTCTACGTCGCGTCGTCCGGCAGAACCAAACATCACAATTAACTTCCCTTTTACAACTGGTTTTAGATCCCGAAAAAGCTTATCAAAGCTGTCTGGGGTATGGGCATAATCTACTATGACATCAAACGACTGTCCTTCGTCGATACGAGTCATGCGGCCCTCTACGCCTTCCAGTGCTGCAATGCCGTCCTCGATCTGTTGCTTACTCAGACCCAGTGCCCTACCTACGCCAACTGCCGCCATAGAATTAAACACGTTAAAAGTGCCTGGCAATTTACAATTAATCCAGTATTCTTCGTCATCAATCACCGCTGCATACCGACTACCGGATGGTTTTAATTGGATGTGCTTTGCCCGAATATCGCCGTCTTTGATGCCATATGTAACGGGATTTTTAATATCTGCGCTAAATAGTGCAGCACTGTTATCCTCGGCGTTGATTATGCCTGTTCTCAGGCCCTTTTTGTTGCTGTTCGTCAGTTGGAATAGTCTTCTTTTGGCATCGCGGTAATTTTCAAAAGTGCCGTGATAGTCCAAGTGCTCATGCGTAATATTGGTCATAACCGCCACGCTAAAGGGCACACCCCAAACCCGGTGCTGAGCCAATGCATGACTAGTTACTTCAAGCACAAGCCAATCCATCCCCCCCTGTTTCATAGATTTTATTCGACTAATCAACTGAGGAACAGAGACGCTAGTCATGTGAGCTACTTGTGGTTTTATATCATTCCCCACACCGTAAGCTACTGTTGTCATCAAGCCTGCTTTGTATCCACTTTCGACAAGCATTCTATGGATCATGAACGCCGTAGATGTCTTACCGTTAGTTCCTGTCACCCCTATAACATTTAGATTTTTGGCCGGGCGTCCTGCCATCGTCTGCAACAGGACTGCCTCGCCCAAATGCCCTAAGGGTTCAATCTTTTTGAACGTCTGTTTTGGAATAAATTTCTTAACAACCCCTCGAAAACTCATTACATACCAGTATACTAGGTTTCGTATGAAGATTTTAGGGATTGAGACAAGTTGTGACGAGACAGCAGCGGCTGTCGTCGAGGATGGCAAAAAACTGCTTTCAAATGTTGTGGCTAGTAGCATGGATTTGCAGGCCCAATATGGTGGGGTAGTGCCAGAAATTGCCGCAAGAAGCCACATAGAATCTATCAACCCAGTCATAAAACAAGCTTTAACAGAGGCCAATTGTACCTGGGATGATATTGATGGCATCGCTGTAACATATGGCGCAGGACTTGGCGGATGTTTATTAATTGGCGTTTTGGCCGCGCGAACTATTGCTATTATTCATGACAAGCCCCTGTACGCATGCAACCATCTAGAGGGGCACGTCTATGCGAATTTCCTGACCAGCACTTCCCTGCCCGGCTACAAAATGCCAGACACAGCACCAGAATTTCCGATGCTTGCTCTTATCGTTAGCGGCAAACATACCCAGTTAGTACTGTTCGAAGACCACTTTAATTATAAAGTTCTAGAGAAAACCCACGATGATGCTATAGGAGAGGCCTTCGACAAAGTTGCACGCATTGTTGGTCTGCCCTACCCGGGTGGCCCCAGTATTCAAAAGATTGCACCTGACGGCGACCCTAATAAATATCAGTTTCCCAAAGCAAAGCTAGACGAAAAGTATGCTTTTAGCTTTTCAGGACTGAAGACAGCCGTTTTGCGCACCGCTCAGAGAGAAATAGGTGAAGATCACACATTTGTCAGTAAAAACGTCCCAGATAGGCTCTCTGACACGCAGAAAGCCGATTTTGCGGCCAGCTTTCAACGATTAGCGGTAGAGACGGTGGTTGATAAGACCGAAAAGGCTTTTGAAGAGTTTTCGCCTAAAAGCGTTGTCATCGCCGGCGGCGTTGCTGCCAGCGGAGAGCTACGTAGACAACTGAGCGAACGTCTCCCCTTGCCTATTCAATACCCTGACATGAAATTATGCACCGACAACGGCGCCATGATCGCCACTCTAGGCTGTTTTAAGATGAAGCTCGATCAACCAACAGCCGACCCCTATTCACTAGATATTCAACCTAATCTAAGCATGTAGTAGCAAGATGTTAGGCTGC
>CAZBSC010000012.1:0-25977 GCA_964494845.1 uncultured Candidatus Saccharibacteria bacterium
ATGAAAATACCAGCTGGTAAGGCCAGCGCAGGACCTCCAGTAGGCTCGACACTAGGCCAGTACGGGGTTAATATGATGGACTTTGTGACGCCGTTCAACGAACAAACTCGTGATATGAAGGGTATAGTAACTGCACATATCGCAATATACGAAGATCGGACAATGAAGTTTCGTGTCGTAGCACGACCAACTGATGACTTAATCCGAGAAAAACTAGGCATTCAAAAAGGCTCTGGTAAACCAAACAGCGAAAAGCTAGAAAAAAAACTAACAGATGCACAGGTTACTGAAATTGCCGAGGAAAAAGCCCAGGACATGAACGCCGATGACATAGATGCAATCAAGAAGATGGTTGCTGGCACTGCCCGCAGCATGGGCGTAGAGATAGCAAGCTAAATTTAATATATCTGTGGGAGGCCCGAAAAGCCGATAGCACCACAAAGGAGAATAGTATGGCTGAAGCCAAGAAAACCGCATCAAAGAAACCAGCAAAAAAAACACCGGAAGAAGAGAAGGCCATTATAGAATCTATAAAAAAAGCTGACACCGAAATAGTTGAAAAAGAGGCAGAGGAAATAGTCAAAGAAGTAGAGGCCGAAGTTATTGTAAAAAAAGCAGGCAAGCATAGCGCCAAAGCGATCAAAGAGGCTGAAGAAAAAGAAGCTAAAGAAGCCCGAAAAGCTGGTGAAGTTAGCGAATCAGAGGCACAAAAGCCACGCAAAGCCGTAAAACCAACTCGCAGTCGTTTAGAACGCCGTAGCAAAGGCTATAAAAAAGTAGCCGAGTTAATCGAGAAAGATAAAGAATATAGCTTAACTGAGGCAATAGAACTAGCTCTGAAAACCAATAGTGTCAAATTTGACGCTGCCGTAGAACTACATGTTCGTTTGAATGTAGACCCTAAGCATGCTGATCAAAACATTCGCGACAACGTTGTATTGCCTGCTGGAACAGGAAAAACAGTCAGAGTGGCTGTATTCGCCGATGAAGACGACGTCAAAAAAGCTAAAACAGCCGGAGCTGACATAGCTGGTGGAGACGAATTCTTGCAACAGCTAGACAAGGGTGAAATCAACTTTGATGTTCTTGTAGCTACTCCAAAAGTTATGGCGCGTTTAGGCAAATACGCCCGTATCTTGGGGCCAAAAGGGCTGATGCCTAACCCAAAAAGTGGTACTGTAGCCGCTGATGTAGCAAAAGCCGTCAAAGAAGCGAAAGCCGGGAAGGTAGAATACCGCGTTGATAGCACTGGAATCGTTCATCTAGGAATTGGGAAAGTAAGCTTCAAACCAGCTGATGTCGTAGCTAACGCTCAAGCAGTACTATCAAGCATAAAGGCTGCGAAGCCTGCGTCAGTAAAGGGCCCATACGTCCAAAGTATCTACTTGACTACGACTATGGGACCTAGCGTAAAAGTCCAACCATCTGAGTTATAATTAGTCACGAATGACTAAAACAACTGGACTAGTAATCGCGTTTGATGGACCTGATGGGGTGGGCAAGTCGACCCAGGTCGAATTAACTGCTGATTGGCTCAGTTCACTTGGGCACGACGTGCATACAGCACGCGCATCAGGCGGAACACCAATTGGCGAGGAACTACGCAAAGCTTCGCTTTCTGACCATCCTAGACCTGCTGAAGTTGATGTGTACATTTCACTGGCTATGCATACTGCTCTGGGACTAGATATCCAAAAACGCATCAATATTGGTCAAATTTGTCTGCTCGACCGCAGTCCATTGGCAATACTGGCCTACAATACGATTGGTAGCCAATTAAAAGATCAAACGATGGGCTACGACGCGATGGATAAAATGCTCGCGCTTTGGGATATAGACGTTCTGTTTTTATTTGAAGCAGACCAGCGAATCGTTAATGCCCGCCGTAAAGCAAGATTAGACAAACCTGCAGATTTTTACGAAAAACAAAACTCTGCCTATCATAAACGCGTAAGATTGGGCTACGCTGAAGCAAAAAACCACTTGAAAACAAAATCTAATCTAGTAAAGCAAATAATTAGCGTAAACGCCGAGCCATCCGTGGAAGAGATACAAAAAACCATTGAGAAACAATTGCAAAAGATGTTGTAATAATCATTAACAGCTTGTCTTTGAAGCCTCCGAGACCGTACAATATAAAGGAACAAGGAGAGGGTAGCAGAAAATAATGGCTGTATTTAGTAACAAACAAATAATTGAGGCTTTGAAAGAAGACCACATAGTCTGTTCTCCGTTCAATCCAAGACATGTCAGTCACGCTAGCCTCGATGTAACGCTGGGGTATTACTACTACAGGACCGAACGCTCAAAAGACCATCCCGTTTACAACCCATTCGACGAGGGCGACGTATCGCGTTATTTTGAAGGTGCTCTAAAAGCAGTGCCCCACAAGCAGTGGTGTCAAGAAAATGGCATGAAACCATTAAAAGGAATACCCGCAAACCATCCTGTAATACCAGTCCGACCGGGCGAAAGAATACTTGCCCACACACACGAATTTTTTGGCATAAAACCACCTGGAGCCTGCGAAGTTAAGTCTCGCTCTAGCTGGGGTCGTAATGGTATTGCAGTTTGTTTTGATGCTGGGTGGATTGACCCCGGCTACATTAACCGATTAACCCTAGAAATATATAACCTAAACGAAAAAGAAATTATGCTTTTGCCAGTCGGTGAGCGTATTGCACAGATAGTTTTTCACGAAACGGGCGAGGTAGAGGGCAATTATGGAGCAGGAAGACACAGTGGATTTAGTGGTAAATACCAAACCGGTACAGACCTGAAAACTCTGATTAAAAATTGGAAACCAGAATTAATGCTACCCCGTGCATATATGGATAAACGATCTATGCCTGTCAAAATCAAAGGATTAAAAGGAGATTAGCATGAACCCGACTACTGATGTAGCGGGTGGGGGCGCAGAAAACCAAAGAAACGGTCTTTTTCTAGTTATTGAAGGCACAGATGGTTCAGGGAAAGGAACCCAGTTTGATATTCTTAAAAAGCAGCTAGAAAATGGCGGCTATGATATTGCCTTTTTTGACTTTCCTAGATATAACGAGCCATCTAGTTTTTTTGTCCGAGAATACCTGAATGGCAAATATGGAACAGTCGATGAAGTCGGGCCTTATACTGCATCCTTATTTTACGCCTTAGACAGATATGAGACAGCTCAAGAAATTCAGGCGGCACTTGATGAGGGCAAAATAGTGCTTGCGAACCGTTTTACCGGATCAAACATGGCTCATCAAGGAACAAAATTTTCAAACACAGAAGAACGCCGTGGTTATTTTATCTGGATAGATAACCTAGAGTTTCAGATGCTCGGAATACCTAGGCCAGATATAAGCATAGTACTAAGAGTCCCTGCCGAAACAGCACAAAAACTAGTAGATAACAAAGAGTCACGAACGTACACTGACAAAAAAAGAGATATCCATGAAGCGGATCTAGACCATCTGAGACGATCTGTCGAGGTATATGATGACCTTTGTGAGTTATTTCCAAAAGACTTTACTAGAATCGACTGCGTCCGTGGTGGAGAGCTACTTGATATCGATACCATTCACAAACTTATCAAGGAGAAAATAACACCTATGCTGCCTGCAAAAAAATCGGCTAATCCAATTTCGAAAAAACCAACAAAAAAACCCAATCCATACATCAAAAAAACAGAATCTGGATACGAAATAACGGATGCAGGCAAACAGCTGCTGCAGTCAGCCATAACCAACACAACAGGTGACGTTTATGCCTTTACTGGAGAAACATTGACCCCCGTAACTGCCGCCGCTGCAATGGCGAGACTGTCGCGGCGTGGCGATGATATGCGTATAACCATTCTAGACGAATTCACCCAGGATATGGGCAAAGATTCGAAGCTACTTCATAGGGTTATTACCGCGTACGGTGATGATTCTGTTCAGCAATTGGTCGGGCAACATATCGTAGTAGAAAACGCTTCTAATCTTTTGACTAAAAAGCTTGAATGGGGCAGATTAGCATCCTATCTAGAGCAATCGACCCGTTATATATTCTTCGACGAAAAAGACAAGAATGGCAAGTACAAGTACTTTACGCCACGACAATTTGATGCAGACACGGCGAAACTATACGAAGAGAAGATCGATCGAATATTCGACCTATACTCGGAAATGGTGCACAAATTAACAGACTATGTTCGGGCGAACTCCTCTGTGCCTGAAGGCGAGAGAGATGGCGCCTGGAAGGGCGCAACGCGCGCCCAGGCGTGTGATGCAATTAGAGCTGTTTTGCCCGTCGCCACAAAGGCCACTGTTGGAATCTTTGCATCGGGTCAAGCACTAGAGAGCTTGATCATGCATTTACAGAGCGAGGAACTACTAGAAATGCGAGATACCGGAGACAAAGTCCTTGCCGAAGCACGAAAAGTTATCCCTGCGTTTTTAGAGAGAGCCGACAAGCCGGACCGTGGGGGCGCGTTGATTGCATACCGCGCTAATACTCGTTCGTCTGTTCAAAAACTGGCCGAATCCTATCTATCAAAACAACATGACACAGAAACTGAGTCTGTCCAGCTAACCGACTATTGGCCGAAGAACGAACTAGACCTGGTTGCAGATATCTTGTACGAGCACGGCAATGCATCATTAGAGTCTATTAGAAAAGAAGTTTACGACTGGCCATACGAGCGCCGTGAGGAAGTTCTAAAAGCATACATGGGCGAGAGATTAAACCGTCGCCATAGGCCAGGGAGAGCCCTCGAGAAAGCCCACTACAGCTGGGACCTAGTTTGTGACTATGGCATCTTTCGTGACCTGCAACGCCATAGAATCGTGGATGACTTAGAATGGCAGTTGCTAACGCCTCGCTACGGGTACGAAGTGCCGGCTTTAGTAGACGAAGCCAATCTGACAGAGTTATTCGAGGAGTGTTTTGACATCAGCCTAGGCCTATACAGTGACCTACAAGCAGCTGGATACCACCTAGAGGCACAGTATGCGACTCTGCTAGGTCATAAAATGCGCTGGAAAGTCACATATAACGCCCGAGAAGCTTTTCACTTTCACGAACTGCGTACCAGTCCCCAGGGCCACCCAGGTTACCGTAAATTGGTCCAGGAGATGCACGAAAAACTCGCCGAAGTACACCCGTTACTAGCAGAATCCATGAAGTTCGTAAACCAGGGTGAGGACGAAGAACTAACTCGTCTAGCCGCCGAACGCTACACTCAGTACAAATTGAGCCAGCTAGACTAGAGATCCGTACTAACAATATTGACTTTTTGGTATTTTTCTGATAGAATATTAGTATGATAACTGTTCCTGGTTCCCCAACAGAAGGTCCTCAAGAATTTTTAGGTCTGCCACTTGATGCTATTGCCCAGTTTGCTGAAGTGGTAGATGGTGCCCAGCATGACGTATCTATGGCTATGAATTTGTACGAATTACGCCATAATATGCGAACGGTTGCAGGAATTCCAGTCAGTTTAGGAAAGTTTGTCTCGTATTTGAGTGAATTTGAAGACGATATTGACGTTGTCGCAGGAATGAATCCGAAAGCTCAGCTAACCACAGAGGTCAGCTTGGTACTAACTGGAGTCAGGCAAGAAACAAAGAAACGAATAGGAGTTGGCCCCGCAACTGCGGAGACGGCTGCTGCAGGGATTAGTTCAGTTTTGGGACTATTAGTTGATAGGCCTGATGTTACAGAGCAACAGCTACCCCTGTTATCACAAGTGGTAATGCGTCGAATACCCGAGCACAAAAAAGAAATACCTTCGAATGAGGTTTTAGCTCTAGCTGCACCAGGTCTACTAAGCGTCTTATATGCTATGAGTGACAGGGCTGAAGCTAACAAAACGTTTACGCGTGAGGTAAGTATGAACCCGTCTCCACGAGCAGGGCTCGTCGACTCTACGGTAGGCGCTTTAGGGGCAAGGTTCATGGGGAAATCAACCGAGAGACAATACCTGCACATTTTAAACCTGCATGGTGTTGCTATCGCAACCGCTTTTCACAATCTACTGCCAACCGATGGTGGCAAGCTAAAGCAAGCCCATAGTGCCCTAAAAATGCTTTTCGAATAGAGAAATTAATCTAATCAGACGAACGATTATTAACAAATTATTGACAAGTGTGATAACATGATTGGCATAATGAATATAAGTCAGATTCACCAGTTGCTGCTGCTAGGCCTACACAGGCTGTGCTTCAACATGGTTGAAGCCTGAGCGAATATTCGCCTTAGCACAGCCTTCATCAATCAGGCTTCACCCGAAGACCTGATTTTTTAATTTAGAAGGAAAGTGAATAATAACAATGGGCGAAGCAGTAGTAAATATAGAATTTTTTGACACCACGATGAGAGATGGTGATCAAGCACTTCCTGAAGAAAATCAATTTGACGTAGGAGATAAAGAAGACATCGCCAGGACAATTGCTGGCTTTGGAGTAAATGTCATTGAAGCAGGATTCCCTAGGACTCCTGGAGATGCGGAGGAAGTTAGACAGGTAGCCTCGACAGTAGGAAATCAGAGTTTTGCTGTCATGGATTGGCAATCTGAAGCATTAAGCGGAACATGGGAGGCAAACGAATTTACTGGAGTTACAACTAGAACGCCAGTGATCGCAGGATTATCGAGAACAACTGTTCAAGATATTGATGCAACGTGGGATGCAATTCAGGGCGCTGAAAGACCAAGAATTCATACGTTTATTTCCACAGATGCGTATCATATGGCAAAAAGGTTTCCAGGAAAAACCCCTGATGAAGTTTTAAGAATGGGCAGGGACGCAATTCGTATGGCACGTCAGTACACAGATGCGCATAGTGGGGGCTCACTAGAGTTTTCGGCTGAAGCTGCAAGCACAACTGATGATGAATTCTCAGAAATAGTTGTAAGGATGGCTGTAAGTGAAGGTATCGACATCTTAAATATGCCCGATACGGTCGGCCAAAAACGCCCCCTTTGGATGTATAAGTTCTACAGCAGGGTGCTTGATTGGGCATTAGCAGAGAACGAAAATATAGTAGTCTCTGCGCACAACCATAATGATCTTGGTAATGCTTCAGCAAATTCTTTTGCATTTGTCGAAGCAGCTGCGGATGTAGCGGAAAGGCGTGGAAAGCCAGTTAACATTCAAATTGAAGGCACCTTTTGTGGGATAGGAGAGCGCGCCGGTAACGCAGACTTGTTTACTGTCATGGGAAATGTATTTAAATATGCAGGCGAATTAGCAGTGCCCCTAAGGTGGCAAAATAACCCCGAAACATCAGTTAAATCAGCGAGAACTGTAATGGAGTTTGCTGGGCTTGATGTTGATCGACAAAATCCTGTTGTCGGCAGTGACATAATTGTGCAGCGGGCCGGTGTCCATAGCGATGGCGTAGCGAAGGGCGACTTTTGGATGTACTCACCATTCGACCCACGCTTTTGGGGTCATGAGTTTTCGGTTGTCCACGAAGACGGAAAATATCAAGGGGCTGCAGGGCGTGCTGCTATAGCCGCTTCTCAGAATGATCGCGTTGCCAGTTACAGCGGAGCATCTGATGTAAGAGCAGCCTTAGCAGGCCATTCTGACGCTGGATCTATAGCATCAGACTATAAAGGTTTTGAGAAAGAATTAGCAGAAGCAGGCGTTACTGTTTGACAAATTTTAACAGGAGGGTATATTTGACGGTATGACTTGTGCGATAATTATTGAAATTATTGAGGAAACCCCAACAAGGGCGTAGAGTTTAATATTGTCAAAAATTAAACCCCGCCCATCCAAGCGGGGTTTTTAAATTAAACCCCCTTCGATAGGCTCAAGGTAAAGGAGTTAAAGATGTCAAATCAAGTAGTATACGGCCCATATAGTCCAGTGTTCAAAGCAGGCGATACGTACTTTGTGTCCGGTCAACTAGGCGTCGACGGCAAAACCAAGGCAGCACCACGTACAATCGAGGAACAAACACACTTGCTATTTACCAACCTCAAACAGTTACTAGCGGATAATGCTCTAGAATTAGACAATATTGTCAAAACCACCATATACCTCATGGATATTGATGATTTTGCCAAAGTTAATGACATCTACGTAACTTATTTCAGCGAGCCTCGCCCAGCCAGAGCCTGCGTTCAAGTTGCACAGCTGCCAAAAGTAACGACAAACGGTGTTCCCGTAATGATCGAAATGGACGCTGTGGCATACAATAAGGAGCAAAAATGAAAAATGCCGTCAATGAGACACTGTTAGCAAAGGTTTACGATGTAGCTGTTGAAACGCCACTGGAAAAAGCCACCAAGCTAAGCAACGAGAATGGTCTCCCAATCTACCTAAAAAGGGAAGACCTTCAGCCCGTGCATTCTTTTAAAATAAGGGGCGCCTATAACAAAATGGTACATTTAACTGCCAAAGAAAAGAAAAAAGGCGTTATTGCCGCCAGTGCAGGGAACCATGCGCAAGGCGTAGCACTGAGCGCCAAAAAGCTAGACATAAATGCGACAATTGTTATGCCGAAAACTACTCCTAGTATTAAAGTTGACGCTGTAAAAACGTATGATGCCGAAGTTATCTTGTGGGGCGATAGCTATTCTGACGCGTACGAACATTCTCAAGAATTAGTTAAAAAGACCGGTCAGGCCTTTATTCATCCCTTTGACGACCCGCTTGTTATAGCCGGCCAAGGCACTGTCGGACGGGAAATTATTGAACAACTACCTGATGCTACGCATATTTTTATACCGGTTGGTGGCGGAGGTCTTATCTCGGGTATTGCACAGTTTATAAAACAGCTGGAACCGCATATCAAGATAATCGGGGTAGAGCCAAAAGACAGTAACGCCATGGGACTGTCTCTAAAAGCAGGCAAACGCATCCAATTAGACCACGTTGGTCTCTTCGCCGACGGTGTTGCTGTCAAAGAAGTAGGCGAGAATACCTTTAAAATATGTCAAAAATGTGTCGACGAGGTTATCACAGTTACTAATGATCAAATCTCTGCAGGGATTAAAGCTGTATTTGAAGACACCAGAAACATCGTCGAGCCCGCCGGTGCGCTTGGCGTCGCTGGAGCATCGAAGTATTTTTCAGAACATAGCACGAAAAACGCAATAGCAGTGGCAATATGCTCTGGCGCCAATATGACATTCGAGCGACTGCAGTATGTTGCAGAACGTACACTGGTAGGAAGCGGCAAAGAGGCACTTTTCTCCGTAGAAATGCCCGAGCAGGCTGGAGCTCTTGAAAAGTTTTGCCTGGAAGTCGTAAATGGTCACGCTATCACCGAGTTTAGCTACCGCTTGAACAGCCGAGAAAGCGCGAATATTTTTGTCGGGATTGGCCTTCAAAATCTTGCCGATAAAGAAAAGTTTATGGCTAAAATGACCAAAAAAGAATACAAATTTGAAGATTTGTCGTCTGACGAGCTAGTAAAGAAGCATGTTCGCCATATGATTGGCGGGGTATCCACCAAGGCCAAAAATGAGCACTTTTACGAAGTATTATTCCCTGAACGCGCCGGTGCACTAACTGACTTCTTACGTGTCGTGGCAAGTCGCTGGAATATTAGCACCTTCCATTACCGCGGACAGGGATCAGATACGGCCAATATACTAGTCAGCTTTGAAACAACCGAACCAAAAACTATTGAAAACGACCTAGAAGTCGCTGAGTATCAGTGGGAAAGACTTTCGTCAAAAGCAATCAATCTTTTCTTGAGGTGATAGTTTGACAGAAATTGCTAATCTTGCTAATATTAAATAGTTAATTGCCAAAGACAGCGACGGGGAAACCTTAATAAAGTCGCCAAGGTGCATGTAGCTCAACTTTTTTGTTAGTTTTTGTATAAAGTCTTTGGTAAACACCAAGGGCTTTTTAAATACCCTAGAAATTTAATAATCAGGTCGAAATAATTAAACAGGAATCAACATATGGCTTTAACTAAGCAAGAAAAAGATGAAGTTGTTGCCTCTGTATCTGATCTTTTAGCTAGCTCGAAACTAACGGTTGTAGCGCAGTACCAAGGTACTAGCGTTAAGCAAATGCAAGAGCTGAGAAAAAGCGCTAAAGAGAATGGGACAGTGGTAAAGGTAGTAAAAAACCGTTTGGTTCGCCAGGCAGTCAGTTCTACAGAGAATTTGAAAGACGTTGACACCAGCGCTCTAAACGGCCAGTTGTTATACGCTTTCAATGCCGAAGATGAGGTAGCGCCAGCACAATCATTAGCAACGTTTGCCAAGAAAAACCCTAGCATTAAATTTGTTGGAGCATTTTCTACAGACGGACAGTTTATGAGTGCAGATGACGTGCAGTATCTAGCATCGCTACCAAGCAAAGATCAGCTACGCGCACAACTTGTTGGAACGATTGGTGCACCGCTAAGTGGATTCGTAAATGTATTGTCAGGCAATATTCGTGGCGTGTTAAATGTAATGAGTGCACGAGCAGAAGCAATTCAATAAATAATAAATTAGGAGAATAAGTTTATGTCAGAAGAAAAGAAAGTAGAGACTCCAAAAGAGTTCGAAAAACTAGTTGCAGAACTAGACAAAATGTCAGCACTAGAAATTAGCAAATTTGTTAAGTTTCTAGAAGAATATTGGGGCGTTAGCGCTGCAGCACCAGCCGCAGCAGTGGCCGCAGCGCCAGCCGAAGCAGCAGAGGCTGTTGAGGAAAAATCAGAATACGACGTTATTCTAAAAGAAGTCGGTGCTCAAAAAGTAGCTGTAATCAAAGCAGTCAAAGACATCACCGGCCTAGGTCTAGGTGAAGCAAAAGCTGTCGTTGACGGCGCACCAAAACCAGTGCTAGAAAAAGCCAAAAAAGAAGACGCAGATGCAGCCAAGAAAACCTTGGAAGACGCTGGCGCGACTGTTGAACTTGCCTAAAGTTCAACCGAGCACCCTGAGTCTATCGAAGGGCGCAACAGTAGAACTAGCTTAATCATAGATCAAGCTATCGAACAAATATACCGCTCCCTTGTTATTCGGAGCGGTATTATTTTTCCACAGGTTAGGGCTTGACCCTTTGACTAATGTTAGCAAGCATGATATTTTTATGTAAAGTGTATAGATAAACAAACACTGAGAGAAGACCAGATTATGGCAGATGTATCAGATAAACAGATAAAAAGACTAAAAGTTCTCATTCAAGAGGCAGAGACCAGTCTAGCGGCAGCAAAAGAACTGCTAGTTAGCCTATTGGGTGACGATGATATGGCACCAATAAAGCCATCAGAAGATATTGCCGGAAAAATTATCGAAGGTGTTTTTGACGGACAGAATATGGTTGGCTCAGATGGTAAAACGTACCCAGTGCCGGCTAACTATGCATCCAAGTCAAAACTAGTGCAGGGTGATATCCTCAAGCTTACGATTGCAGACGATGGAGCATTCCTTTATAAACAAATCGGCCCAATCCCACGAGTCCAAAAAGTTGGCACATTAGTCATGGAAAACGGTCATTATTATGTCGATGTAGACAAGCAAAAATACCGAGTATTGTTAGCCAGCGTAACCTACTTCAAAGCCAAGCCAGGCGATCAGGTCAGTATAAACGTACCAGAAGACGACCAAACCGCCGAGTGGGCAGCCCTAGAAGCCGCACTATAACATTGACTTAATAGCTACTATTTGTCATGCTTTAGCTTAATGAGTGAGACTTTATTCGAAAGGCAGCGTGCACTAAACAAAGAAGCAGTCAGTAAGGCCGGCAGTGCAGCAGTCGGCTTCGTTTTCGGCGTTGTTGGTTTTGGGATAGGCGCTATTGGAGAGGGCTTTTCTATAAACTCCAAAGAATTGTTACCCGCCGTTGTTAGCTTAATCCCATTCGGAATAGGCGCGCTTGGTATCCGGTATGCAGGCAAAAATGTAGTTGACGCAATAACAAGCTATCAACAAGCTGAAGCAACAGCTCAGCTTGGTATAGCTCAAACTGTTGAGATAACAGTTACCCAAATGCCACCAACGGACAGCTCTGGCCCGCTGGCCTAGATACCGTCCTACATATAGCTTATTGCACAACGAATCTGGTGCGCCGATTAGTCTATAATAGATAGGCTATGGGGCAGGCGTTATACAGAAAATATAGATCAAAAAAACTTAGTGAAGTTGTTGGCCAAGAGCATATAACAACCACTCTTCAGAATGCCCTAAAATCTGGGAAAATTAGCCACGCCTATCTATTCACGGGGCCAAAAGGTGTTGGGAAAACAAGTGTTGCTCGTATCTTGGCCCATGA
The DNA here is from genome assembly GCA_964494845.1 of uncultured Candidatus Saccharibacteria bacterium. Lineage (GTDB taxonomy): Bacteria > Patescibacteriota > Saccharimonadia > Saccharimonadales > JAGQNJ01 > CAYRSA01. Next base: position 12,201 of record CAZBSC010000012.1, read on the forward strand.
AATCAATAATCTACCCTACGACGGCACCGCAGCAGAACACATCGATGTTATCGAGATAGATGCTGCCAGCAATCGACGTATTGATGAGATTAGAGATTTACGAGACAAAGTTCGTTTGGCGCCGGCTGTTGCGCCATACAAGGTGTATATCATCGATGAGGTACACATGCTCACAAAAGAAGCTTTCAACGCCCTTCTAAAAACCCTTGAGGAACCTCCAGAACACGTTATTTTTATCTTAGCAACCACAGAAGCCCACAAACTGCCAGAAACTATCATTAGCAGAACCCAGCACTACTCTTTCAAGGCTATTGATGACTCTGACGCCATAAAACATCTAAAACAACTGGCTAAAAGCGAAAAAATTACGATTGATGATGATGCCCTCAAGCTAATCGCACAGTATAGTAATGGCAGTTTCCGAGATAGCATTAGCCTGCTAGACCAGCTACGTAGCGCCGAACAAGCAATCAACAAAGCAGTAGTCCGAAAGTCCATAGGAATGCCCGAGCAAGAGTCTGTAGGCATGCTTTGGCATGCTGTTGTGGCCGGCGAGCATGAATCAGCCTTCGACTTATTAGAAAAATTTCAAGCAGAGGGCTACCAAGCCAACATCATTTCTAAACAACTTGCCAAGATAGTTAGGGCAAGCCTTATATCGGAATCTTCGGAATTAGATGCAGTTACGAAGCTAGCTCTACTAAAAAACTTGATAGAAGTCCCTAGTGCTAGTAATCCATACCAGTTTCTAGAATATGTACTAATGGAGACAATGCTTGCTAATACTAACAAGGAAGAATCTATTCCAACAGTGCCTATAGACAGTCCTATCGAGACACCAAAAATCATGGCAGAAAAGGCAGAACCTGCAGCAAAAACTACAGAAAAAAGCTCTATCCCAGATAAAAAGCCCGTCCAAAAGCCAGCTATAGTCATTGATTCTAATTTTTCACTCAAAAAGGCGCTGGATGATGGGCTTTGGAATAATGTTCTAGCGAGTATTCGCGGCAAACACAATACTCTTTACGGTATTGCCAGAATGGCCGATGCTACGAACGATGAAAACAAATTAGTCTTAGCCTTTGCATTTCCGTTCCACCAACGACGCTGTAGCGAAAGCCGCAACCAAGAAATAATATCTGGCATAATCAAAGAAACAACTGGTCAGTCTGTTGAAATAAACTGTATCGTAGATAAAAATGCTAAAAAAGATTCCCTGCAAACGTCAAATACCAAGCCGCCGAAGCCTTCGTCTGATACACTAGAGTCAATAACTAATGTTTTTGGTGGTGGGGAAGTACTGGAGCCATAATTCGATGGACGACAAAACCCGAATCCCGCCACAAAATACTGATGCCGAAGCCAGCTTGCTAGGGGCCGTTCTAATTGATAGTGATGCTATTGTCAAAATTGCCGACCAATTGCAACCACACGATTTTTACGATGAACGTCATCAAAAGATATATGAGGCAATCAAGCAACTATACGACAAACACAGCCCTATTGATGTTCTGACACTGACAGATCAATTACGTAATAATGGTCTACTAGACATGGTAGGTGGGGCATCATATCTCAGTGAACTCACTAACTATGTGCCAACCGCAGCCCATATTGAACAATATTCTGGAATAGTATCTCAAAAAGCCCTGAGACGAAAACTAATCAAATCTAGTCAAAATATTGTAGCCCTAGGCTACGACGAAACCAAAAACCTGCAGGAACTTATCGAAGAAGCAGAATCTCAACTTTTTGAAACTAGCCAGCGTTACGTTGGGCAAAATATCGTCAGTCTAGAAGAAATTCTGGGAGAAAGTTTTGACCGTTTAGACGAGCTACACAAAGATAAAGGCAAGATCCGTGGCGTTCCCACTGGTTTTAAAGACTTGGACAATATGCTGGCAGGTTTGCAGCGTTCTGACTTGTTTATCCTAGCTGGGAGACCATCGATGGGTAAAACCGCCCTCGCCCTAAATCTTGCTCACAATATTTCTATAAAGTCAGGCGAACCGGTGCTAGTTTTCAGTCTAGAAATGAGCAAAGAACAACTCGTCGACAGGCTGCTGGCCATGGAATCTGGCGTTGACGCATGGGCTCTGCGTACTGGCAACCTAAGTGACACCGATTTTGAAAAAATTGGGCATGCCATGGGGACATTGTCTGAAGCCCAGATGTTTATTGATGATACACCGGGTATAACCGTTAGTGATCTGCGCACAAAAGCCCGCAGAGAGGCCCACCGCCGTCCTATTGGATTAATCATTGTCGACTATCTGCAGCTGATGAGCGGAGGTAGTAAATATGGAGGCGAAGGTAATAGGGTTCAGGAAATCTCAGAGATTTCTAGAGGCCTGAAGGGAATAGCTAGAGAGCTAAATGTACCGCTAATTGCCCTCAGTCAGCTTAGCCGATCGGTAGAAAGCAGGAGCCCACAGATACCACAGCTTGCCGATCTTCGTGAGTCGGGGTCTATCGAGCAAGATGCAGATGTTGTAGCGTTTTTATACAGGGAAGAATACTACAATGCAGAAAGTGAACGCAAAGGCATAACAGATCTATTCATTAAAAAACATCGTAATGGGCCAGTCGGCCAAGTCGAACTATATTTTGACCGTGAACGACAACGCTTCCGTTCGCTAGACACCAAGCACAACCAACCTTTTCAAAACGACTAAAAGTTCTTTAGGTGGATGATATACTAATAAGAACACTAAGCATATGAAGAATCTAAAAATAATAGTTTCCACGCGATGGCGAACAATACTCACAATCCTGGTTGGTGGGCTACTAATAGGCGGACTGCTATGGTTTCAGCTGGGTACCTTAACCAGTAACGAATTTGCTCCGATCGAGATAAACACTCTGCACGAGGCTGGGGCTTCATCGAATTTCTTTAATACTACCTTTTACGCGTTCAATAGTCATGGCATTCGTATGCTGTTGGATAATAGTTTGTTCTTGCCATTAAAACTTCCTATATTTGTGCTGTCCCATCTAGGCGTTAACGATGTCGTCGCACTACGATCGGTGGCTTCTTTCTATGGCCTATTGAGCATCGTGATTATTTTCAGCTTAATGCGAAGACTATTCACTAAACGAATTGCCAACATTGGCGCAATCCTCGTGGTTACATCCAGCTGGTTTCTGCAGTCATCCCGGATCATAAGTCCAGTTGTTATGTATCTATTCAGCATGACGTTAATCTTGCTTATCGTCGCGCTGCTTCGAGTCGAGAAAAGACAAAAACTAACTGCCACACTTATTACAATTTGCCTAGCCAGCGTGGCCTATACGCCGGGATTCATAATTCTTTTTCTGCTGCTATGTTTCTGGCAGAGAAAAGACGCTCTGAGAATCATTAAAAATATTCCAAAATGGTTTTTTGTGATGCTGATACTGGCTTTCTTTGTCCTTGTTTCGCCGTTGTTTTACTCCATGATATACGGAAATCTTGGTATTGTTTCATATCTCGGCGTGCCGTCCATAATCGAACCAATAGAGTGGCTAAAACGCCTAGCATTTATACCGGTATACATTTTTATCCGTGGGCCATTAGAACCGACATTTAATGTGGCAAGGTTACCTTTATTGGATGTTTTCAGTAGTGTCTTAATGCTGCTAGGCGTTTACTCTTACACCGCCAAGATAAAAGAGCAAAAAAACACCCGAACAACCCTGACTATTCTTATATTTTCTTCGGTCATGATCGCTCTAAATGGCCCTCTATTGTTACCTTTGCTACTACCACTGGTCTATCTTTTTATCGCCACGGGCGTTGCTCTGCTACTGCAGCAGTGGTTCACGGTCTTCCCAAAAAACCCATTAGTCAGAAGCCTTGGGGTAGTACTATTATGTTTAGCACTTGCGACAATTTCTTTCTATCACTGTAAGCGCTACTTTATCGTTTGGCCAAATGCGCCGGCTACAAAAACCGTATTTAGAATATAACTTTGGTTTTTTTGATACAATATTAGCTGTAACAAAGGAGTTTTATTGATATGAGTAAGTTTGATCAAGCTAAAATGCTATTAAAAGTTAAAAAGCTGCAAAAAGAGTTGCAGAAACAAGTAATCTCAGTCGAGGCTGGTGAAGGTGCTGTAACAGTTGAAATCACCGGTGAACAGAAGATTAAAAAAATTCACATTGACCCAGAATATGTTGACCTGGATGACATTGGACAATTGGAGAATTGGGTAGAAGAAGCTGTAAAAGATGCCATTGCACAGAGCCAAAAGCTGGCTGCTGAGAAAATGCAACCAATGATGGGTGCCCTGGGCGAACTAGGACTATAAAAAGTAACTTCTAGATGCAGATACTACCCCAAAGTCTATTGTCAGCAATTGAAGCCTTGCGGCTACTTCCTGGCGTTGGTCCACGATCTGCGGAGAGGTATGCATACTACTTGCTGAGAGCCGACCCTCATAAAGCCTCTGAGATAGCAGAAAATCTAGGCAGGCTACATGACAGCGTAGCCTACTGTCAGAAAACTTTTGCTCTCGTTGAGAAAGGTCAAAAGTATTCAGATTTGTATACCGATCCATCCAGAGACAAGACAACGGTCGCCGTGGTGGCAGAACCATTTGACATAGTATCTCTAGAAAATACTCATCAGTACAAAGGTACCTACCATGTCTTGGGTGGCCTGGTATCTCCGATAGACGGTATTGGGCCTGATAACCTTCGAATCGCTGAGCTAATCAAGAGAATCGACGAAGACAAAATCAAAGAGATAATACTAGCAACTAATGCAAGTGTCGAAGGCGAATCAACAGCACTATACATTCAACAACAACTAGGTGATAGAAAGGTAAAGCTCACTCGGCTTGCAAGGGGTTTGCCAATCGGTGTAGACCTAGAGTATGCTGATCAGATAACCCTTGGCAGGGCACTAGAAGGAAGACAAACAGTATGAAATACAAGGAAGCCGAAGATATATCCAATATATTAGATGGAGCAAAACGTATCGTAATCATCCAAGCCAACAATCCAGACGGTGATAGTTTGGCTTCTTCGCTGGCTCTAGAACAAATCCTACACGATTTGGGGAAAGAACCCCATATGTACTGTGGTATGGGCATTCCAACCTATCTGCGATACCTACCAGGCTGGGATAGAGTCGACAAAGATATCCCTAGTTCATTTGACGCTAGTATTATTGTCGACTGCAGTTCGCGCTCTTTGCTAGAATCGGCAGACAAGTCGGGACAACTGGCTTGGGTCGCATCAAAACCAACAATTATCATTGACCATCACGACGCCCCCAATACGATTGATTTTGCTAAAACCGTTTTAAATCGTCCAGATGCAGTATCCACAGGCGAGGTTATATACGAGCTAGCCAAGCAATTAGAGTGGGGGTTGGAGGCAAATGCACTTGATATGATAGCTATATCTATACTAGCCGATAGCTTAGGCCTAATGAGCCAAGGCACATCCGCCAGAAGCATACATATTATTGCCGAACTCGTCGAGAAAGGCGTTAATCTAGCCGAACTAGATAATGCTCGTCGCGAACTAATGCGTAAAAGCGTAGATTTGGTTAGATATAAAGCTAGCCTACTGAATAGGATTAAATATCACAATGATAACCGAATAGCTACGATTGATATCCCGTGGAACGAAATTGAAAAATACAGTAATGCCTACAACCCATCTATGCTGGTTATTGACGATATGCGCCTAACTGAAGGCACCGAAATAGCCATTGCGTTTAAAGAATACCGAGACAAAAAAGTCACTGCAAAAATACGGGCAAATTATGGGCATCCTGTAGCCGGGAAGTTAGCCGAGCACTTCGGAGGCGGCGGCCATCCCTACGCAGCTGGGTTCAAAGTCTTGGACGGTCGCCCCCTGAACGAAATCAAGTCAGAATGTATAAAGCTGTCTAACGAACTACTCGATCAAACCAAACAGGAATAAAATAACATGAAACTATACAATACACTGACCCGTAAAGTTGAAGCTTTCCAACCCCAAAAAGACAACAAAGTTTCATTTTACAGTTGTGGGCCGACCGTATATGACTATCCTCATATTGGTAATTGGTACACTTTTATTCGATATGACTTGCTGGCTCGTGCTCTCCGTGCAAACGGCTACGATGTTAATTGGGTGATGAACATAACGGACGTGGGGCATCTTGTTAGCGACGAAGATGAGGGTGAAGATAAGTTAGAAAAAGGGGCTAAAAGAGAGGGTTCAACTGCCTGGGATATAGCAAAAAAATATACTCAGTACTTCGAGCTGGGTCTAAAACGTCTAAATCTCGTTCAACCAAACAAACTGCCTAAAGCCACCGACCACATTACAGAGCAGATTGAACTGATCCAAAAGCTTGAAAAAAATGGTCACACCTACACTATTGATGACGGGGTGTACTTTGACACATCAACTTTCCCAAACTACGGGGAAATGGCAGGGCTAGATTTATCAAAACAAAAAGAGGGAGCTAGAGTAGCCGTCAACGAACAAAAAAGAAATCCTAGTGACTTTGCATTATGGAAGTTTTCTCCTGATCCACCAGCTGGCGGAGAAAAACGAGATATGGAGTGGGAAAGCCCCTGGGGGATTGGTTTCCCTGGTTGGCATATAGAGTGCTCTGCAATGAGCATGAAGTACCTGGGCGAAACCCTAGATATCCATGGTGGCGGAATCGACCACATCCCAGTGCACCACGTAAACGAAATTGCGCAGTCAGAAGGCGCAACCGGCAAACAGTTCTCAAGATTCTGGTTCCACAGCTATTTTAATCTAGTTGACGGGAAAAAAATGTCAAAATCTGCTGGTAGTTTTATTACCCTGGAAGATATTGAAGCAAAAGGGTTCGACCTAATGGCGTTCAGACTCCTAGTTTTACAATCACACTACAGGACAGAAGCCCATTTCACTTGGGAAAATTTACAATCTGCACAAAATCGCTTAAATGATCTGAAATCGATGGCGGTACTGAGATGGCAACTGATTGAGCCTGACGAAAAATATGAAGGCTTTGAACTTGAAAAATACAAAACAATTCTTCTAGAAGCCATATCGAACGACTTAGACACACCACAGGTTTTGTCGGATATAAGTGGCGTGGCTCAGCTGCTACTTGATAGGCTTGTTTTTGCAGATCAAAAGCACGAATTTGATGATTACTTAGAATTCCTTGATGAATTGCTCGGCCTAGGTCTAAGTGATCTGCAGGACATTACGTCCGCTCAAAAAGAACTTATGTTACAAAGGAGGCTAGCAAGGGGTGCTAGGGACTTTACGAAGTCTGATACTATTCGAATAGAGTTGGCGAATCAGGGCATAGAAATAAGAGACACCGACAAAGGGCAAATTTGGTCTAGAATTTAGGCTTCGGGTTTAATTTGTTTTTTTGGATTAACACTGAGACGATCGCCGTAGTATTCAACGATCCAAACACGAATACAGCCGGCTAACGGAATGGCGACAAACGCCCCTAGAATCCCACCAAAACCAATTCCTACTAACGCAGCTATAAACACTAAGAGCGGTGTTAGCTCGTTCTGTCTAGCTTGGATACCAGGCTGTATAGTGGCATTTTCTACCTGTTGGTATATCAAGAAAAATACTGCCATTATCGCTGCCAAGGGCAATGATGTAAATGCGCACAAGATTACTACGATTACCGCACCAATTGTTGCACCGAACATCGGTATTAAGCTGGTCAAAGTAATAATTAATGCATAAACAACTGCGTTTATGGGTTTGCCTAATAGCGTGCTAGTAATAAGCAACATAACAAGAGCCAGAGCGCCGGCAATCAGAGCAATGATTAACTGTCCGTTAACATATCCTGTCACAACTCGATACATTTTTGTCATCACGTGTTTTCGCTTTTTGCTCTTTTCAGGATCCTGAGTTTGCCAAAACTTATCCAACCACAAGGGACCCTCTATTAACATCATGAACGTCATTATCAACACGGCAATTAATGAAACGACCGCGCCAACAATTGTATTTGCCGTAGTTACCACTGATCCACCGACGCCTTTCACATTATCGCGGAGGGTATTGATAGCATCATCAACTTCACCCTCTAAGTTATGAACTCTAATGAATCGCATTGGGGCGCTGTCTTCTGATGTATACTTCTCGACGTTTTCTGGTACTGCCAGTATGAAGGTGCGAGTTTGACGTGCCAATGGTGGGACTACAAGTATCAAAAACGACGTTAGAACTGTTAGAACGAATAAATAAGCAACGCCCGTTGCTCTCAGTCGGCTCTTTGTCCCAAGTTTTTTTCCGATTCGACTGACAGCCGGGTTTAAAGAAACTGCCAAGAAAAAACTCAGAAAGATTAAAGTTAGTGCATGCGAAATTTTGCTAATGAAAGCCAAAACAAGAAGCGTTACAACCACTATCACGACAACACGAATCACAGTTTTGTCGGAAAACTTTACCGTTATATTTCTGTTACCCAACATATATATATCAATTATGACGGTGTTTATGTTTTTTGGCAACGGCACTAATGTATATTTCCTCAACTTTGTGACCAACTCGGGCTACATCAAACTGCATAACCAACTCTGTTTGAGCATCATGGACTTCTTTGGCGTGTTTCTTGTCGTTCAGGTAAAATTTGATCAAGTCAGCCAAACCGCTGTGGTTGTGTGGATCAAAAAGTGTCTGAGGCAATGGCTCCATTACACTTGCATAGCCAATATTATTCCCAGCTAGGACTACACCAGCTCCAGCAGCCATGGCTTCAATTAGAACAATACCGAAGCTCTCGCCGCCGGTAGATGGATATACTGCCAAATCAGCCGAATTTAGTACTTTACGTTTTTTTTCTTCACTAACAAAACCTAAAAAGTTTATCTTTTTTGGGTTCTTTAAACTTTTTGCCAATTTCATGTTCTTTTTTTCTTGTGGGCCTTTGCCAATTATGATTGCTTCAAACTCGATCCCCTGGTCATCTAGCACTTTTAGTGCATGGATAAAATGGTGGCAGCCTTTCCTGGTGACCTGCCGACCAACAAAAACGATCTTTGGGATGGTATTATCGTGGAATGTCTTTGACTCAAATGCTTTCACCGAAACTACATTTGGAACAATCTGCGAGTTCATTTTAAAAGCACGTTTACCTAATTCTTGTGCTGGGGCAGATACGCTCATAACTTCATCGAAAACTCGCAAAGTTGGTCTCAGAGCATAGCCCAGCAAACGATTAGCAAACTTCTCGAATCTAGAATATGGTGCCGTGTGGAAAGTTCCAACTATTGAGGTGCTTTTTGGCGCCAATGAAATAACGCGAGCGCCTAACATTGGACTGTATGGCATTTGAATATGCAGTACGTCAAACTGCTCCTTCGTTAACAAATTTTGGATTTTTCTCGGGGACGCGGGCAAGCTTACGGAAACCACATTTCGGTTAAACTTAACCCGTAACTGTTTGCTGAAAGAATGTATATTCCTGACATCAGATCGTTTTGTGCGGCCCACAATGTAATGAACATCGTGCCCCCGGGATTCCATCCATGTGCCCATAGTCAGCACATATTGTTGGACACCATCGCTGGTATCAAGAGTGTCATCCAAAACATAGGCAATTTTCATAATTTATCCTTGTATCAGCTTTCTTGTGTGTGGTTTTTTATTTTTAGATTTGTTGCTCTGAACGATTGCCTTATTATACGCCTTTTCATATTGGTCAGTAATCAACGAATAGTTAAACTGCTTTATGTAGTTTTTTGCCCAGTTTTGCCAATCTTTCCTTAAATCTTCGTCGTAGAGGAATGTTTCTAATTTGTCTGAAAAACCATTTATTTTCTTAGGATTAACGAGTGATTGCGCACCAACACCCTTCATCACGGATGAATATCCTGGATTATCGCCGGCTACCACCACCGCACCCATGGCAATTGCCTCAAGCAAAACGATACCAAAGCTTTCCCCGTAAAGGGCGGGGGAGCAAAAGACATCAGACTGTGCTAGATTATCGATTTTTACTTTTTCCTCTACATAGCCCAAAAATTTGACGTTAGGAATTTTTTTGTTAGTAACATATAGCTCTAGTTTTTGCCTGTCTGGGCCGTCGCCAATTAACGTAAGTGTTACCTCTGGATGTTTAGAAACTAAAAGTGCAAAAGCTTTCAACAAGTAGATAACGCCTTTTCGTTTTTCTAGTCTACCTACATAAACGATAGATTTACTAGGCGTTGATTTTTTTCTTTTTTTATAGTTGTATTTGGACTGATCGATACCATTAGCGATTATTAACGGTTTTTCCAGGCTAAGTGATGTGATGTATTCACTAGCTGCGTCTGATACGGCTGTCAAAACATTCAATGACTTTACTATTGATTTGGTGTACGGAGTAATAACTTTTTCAATTGTTCTACTCATGAGAGTTTCTGGCAACTTCGCGTGGAAGGTCGCTACGTTGGCAGCACTTGACTTACTGAGTATCTGCCAACTTAATAACGGTACCCATGGCTCATGAAAATGCAAAATATCAAAATTTTGTTCATCAAGCAGTCTAGTTAGCGCGCTAGAATCAACATTCGCGGAAAGTTGGGCTGTGGTATGAAAGGGTGACTTTACGTCTGCCGCAAGCCCGACCAAGATTATGGATGAATCATAGTTCGCAGGAACCACTCTGGGTCTTGGTGTAATTATAGAAACTTTGTGGCCTCGTTTAGACAATTCATTTTGCAGCGCAAGAACACATTCTTGTACACCGCCTCCCTTGAATATGTTGTAGGGGCAAACTAACCCAATCTTCATAAGCTTAGTATAGCATTTTGCTTATCTATTTTTGTCTTACTGGAGTTTGGCGCTTATTAAGCAATATTTTTAGTTTTCTAGGAATAAACACTGCCGCTTCCTCGGCAGTTGCTATTACGGTTGGAGCATGCACATGGACATCAAGGGGCATTTTTACAAAATCCTTATAAATTACACGCATGTGTTGTTCTATCATGTGATTATCAAAATATTGGTCGCCATCGATAGCTACATGATAGATCTTTGTGTCGACTTTATGATTGCAAAGATTCAAACCGAGCATTTGAGACAAAGTGAAGTAATGGGTCCTGACATCGTTTTTTTGCCAAAGTTCGACCTCAAAATTTATCCGCTTTTTCTGGTCCTCTTCTGATTCACCCTCAGGATTTAGTGCTTTAATCCTAAAATGTGTATAGAACCAACGAATAAGAAATGGTTGTAATACCACGTGCTTAATTAACCAAGCGGGAACTGCAGTAGATAGAAATGCCGTGACATATTTAAAGAATTTTATTTTTCGTCTAGACGGCTTGAAGTCATCATGATGAACAAAACCCGCTACACTTGCCAAGTCGTCCACTCTCTTAACTAACTCTGGATATTTCTGGAGCATTCTTGTGACTATCGCCGAGCCTAGTGATATGGCAACTATCGTAAACTTTCGTTTCTTATAACGAAGTTTTATGAATGCGGCTAGGTAATCCGCCAGGGTATCGATATCTGGTTTCTTGCCTATTTTATAAAAACTAGTCATCCCGCCAAACCCAGGCAAATCAGGCACTGTTACGCCCCCGTATTTGTTGAATGCACCCGCCAAGCCCCACATACGCTCCAAACTAGCATGATGGCCGTAGACAACGAGCATTTCTCTAGACTTGCCTTTGGGTGGTTTTAGCAGCAGCATTCGTCCATCTAGACCATTCATGGATAATGGCTCTATATAGTCTTCTGGGTTTTTAATCTGTTTTTTTGCCATAATTTGTTAGATATCAGTATAAACAAGCCCGCCCAATCCAACAAGGATAAGCAATATTTTTGCTATAATGAAAGCCAAATGAAAAAAAAGAAAATTTTTGCATTGCTAGTATTATTGATATTGGTATTTATTGGCGTGCTGGCATGGCGAAATAGAAACGATGCTGGACAAACTACTCCAATCAGCTCTTTTAATAAGCTGCGGTATTCAACCTCGAAACCCTCCAGCCTGTGGGTGGTTGTTAACAAAAAAAGTCCTTTGCCCAGTGGATACACACCAAAAACGCTCAGGCAGCCTTCAGTCAAAGTTAGAATTAACGGCTCACAGGAAATGCTACTCCGTGACGAAGCAGCTACCGCACTCGAAAAATTGATAGCCGATGCGAAAGATGAAGCCATAGACTTGATGCTGGTTAGTGGTTATCGATCTTTCGCATTACAAAAAGCAGTTTATGAAAGAAACGTATCCGAACAGGGGAGAGCAGAAGCCGACAAGACTAGCGCCCGACCTGGCCACAGCGAACACCAAACCGGCCTCGCTGCCGACTTGGGCGCGACAAATGGTCAATGTGAGTTACAAATTTGTTTCGGTGACAGCAAGGAAGGCAAGTGGTTGGCAAAAAACGCTCAAAACTACGGGTTCATAATACGGTATCAAGAGGGCAAGCAATCTGTTGTTGGATATAGTTACGAGCCCTGGCATATTCGGTACATAGGCAAAGCTCTTTCGCGAGAAATTTTTAAAAACAAGACAACAATGGAAGAATTCTTTAACCTACCCAGCGCCAAAGACTATTAGTCTGAACAATATTGGACTCTCATAAAGACTTGTTTAAGGATACACCCTGGTAAGGCTATTGGACTAGTTGGCTTACACTAACCCAGACGTATTCCCACGGCTCTGGTTCTGGCCCTTGTTCATCAGTATTTTCTGGGTAACTCGGAATCCAGCCCGCGCGCTTAGCCTTGTCGTAATTATTGGCTTTTAGCCATTTATAGCAATCTGTATACTCGAATGCTCTCCCTATGCCATCATCACAAACTAAATCAACTGTATACCCTGTGTGATGCCTGGAATAGCCCGGGGGCGCTGTCATGCCTAAGACTCTAACCACTGCATCGTCTGCGCTACCGGCAGCGATGGTTGCTGTATTGGTTCCAGCTGTCTTCAGTCTGGCCAGGAACAAATCACGTTGTTGATCTATTGAGCGATAGCCAGAGTTTAAGGCCAGCGGTATGTGATCTTTTCGTGCAAGCCCCTTTAATACAACCCATGCATTATAGGCCTTCGGCTGTAACAGATCGTCATCTTTCACATTGGGGGCATTGGTTTTTACGATCGGGAGCACCGGAACGCTACGTAGCGTATAGCCACGGCTCTCTGCTATGGTACGAATTCTGGCATCGGCTATGGGGTTGCCTGTTATCTCTGGTGGGGTTTGGATAGGCTGAGTGTTGGGATATATTATTGACTCATATAAACGCTGGAACTGATCACCGGCAAAATATTTGAAACCGACATCCCGTGCTCCTGCTACCTGCTTCAACTCTGCTACCGTGCTAGCAGCGGCTATGCCGGTATTTGGTTTTTGTTTCAGTGCTATTTCGCGGTAGTTATTCGCAACAAACAAAAACCCAAAAGCTATAACTATCAGGCTAGAGAGAATCACCAATGTCCGCTTGGGATTTTTTTTATGATTTTTTTTCTTTGTCTTGGGCCTCCTATGGCTAGAGGTCGGTTCTATAACGCGCATATTGATTACAGTATACAAGCATTGTTGTGATATTTGTATAATAACAGGTTATAAGCTACAATTTGACCTGATATTTGCACTATATTGTTCATTGAATTGCATTGGTGTATTTTTCAAATTCGAGAGAGCTTTCTCGAATTTAAGAGGAGATGGCTTGCTAATGTTGCTAGTAGTGCCGAGCAAATTTATTTTGTCGGCAGTACAGCAAGATTAGCATCACACATTGACGATGGGGCGTGGCCAAGTGGTAAGGCACCAGTTTTTGGTACTGGCATTCGGGGGTTCGAATCCCTCCGCCCCAGCCAAAT
>CAZBSC010000013.1:0-24496 GCA_964494845.1 uncultured Candidatus Saccharibacteria bacterium
TCGGTTGGTGTTGTAGTCCAAGAGATGATTGACCCGCAGTTTGCCGGGGTTATGTTCACCGAAAACCCAGTTAGTGGCAAAAACGAGATAGTTGTCGAGTATGTAGAGGGCGTTGGAGAGCAATTAGTAAGCGGCAAAGTTACCCCCAAGGATTTTACTTGGGATCGTAAATCCAAGAGCATCAACTCCCAGGAAAAAATTCCTTTCAAAACAGATAAACTGGTTGAAGCGGGGTTGGCCGTCGAATCACTGTTCGATAGCACCCCTCAAGACATAGAATGGGCGATAGATAAATCAGGAGAATTATGGATTACACAATCTCGACCTATTACTACACTTAACATAAAACAAGTCGGGAAAGGCCATCATTATCTAGGAGATCCAGGTGATTTGTTTTACTGGGGCCCAGCCAGCGGAAGAGCGCTATATTCTAGCGATTTTCTATATTCTATTAGTAAAAAATTCAACGAATGGAGAAAAAGCGATAAATATCCTGACCCACCAAAAACACTGATGTTACTTCATGAAAATAAATCGTTATGGCTGTTGAAAAAGAAACCTTTTGGCAAATTTGTCGAGTCTATGTTTGAAGTTTATGCAAAAAACGGTGACCTGGATGCAGACATGAGAGCCTGGAAAAACGCAGTCGACTCAATTAACTCGTCAAAGATTTATGATTCTGATGAGTTGCTAACTTTGCTTGATAAAGCATGGCAGACAACTCTAACTGCCGAGTTTGCGCTATACGGGGCGGAGGCCTCTATTTCAAGTCATTTACAGAACTTTTCAGAAGACCAACGTCACCGAATATGGAGTACGTTTAGCCTGCCTGAAAATGCCAACTTTATAAACAAGATCGACCAAGATGTGATCAAAATTAAGAATCCAGAAAAACTTGCCGAGAAATACCCATGGGCACTCAATAGTTATGCTGGTGTTGCAAAAAGAAGTAGCTTGGTAAAATACTTCACCCAGAGGATTAAAGACCTCGAAGGAAATAACGAAGTCATTTTGGGCACAAAAGCCAAAAGAGATGAATTGGCAAAAAAATGTGAATTATCAACAGAGCTACGGAAGCAGCTAAGTTTGGCCCGAAAAATAGCCGAATTCATGGATGAGCGAAAAGCTTGGATGATGCAATCTAGGGCTGCAATTCAAAAAATGGCCATGGCCGAAGCAAAAAAAAGAAAAATGGATGTCTTAGAAGTTGAAAAATGTCGAATCGAAGATTTGGAAAAAAATATCTTAGAAGAGTATTTTGGCTGGACCTACCTAGACGGTGAAATTATCGACCTGACCAAAAAAGATGTCGAGCGCAGTTGGGATTGGTACGTCGAATACAAGGCCGCTACCAATGTTCTGAAAGGGATTGTTAGCTCTCGCGGCGGAAAACATTTTATGACCGGCGAAGTGGTAGTCATTCATGACCCGGCCGAGCAAGTCGCAGACGGCAAAATCGTTGTTGTGCCGAGCACCGGGCCTAGTTACGTGCCCATAATGCGAAAAGCAGCAGCCTTGATAACAGATCACGGTGGCATGATGAGTCACGCTGCAATTGTCGCTAGAGAGTTCAACCTACCCTGTATTGTAGGGACAGTACACGCTACAAAGGTCCTAAAAAATGGCGATAAAGTCGTCCTCGACCTGGTCAAAGGCGAAGTCAACAGATAATCTATTACACAAGAAACCAGTCGAGGATTTGTAGCCTCGAACTGGTCTCTGTTTTCGTTCGTATTAGTACTAAAGTACTACTACTGTGTTGTCGCTAAGCAAGTGATTTTCTACTGTGTTTCCAGAGTCAACTACATTGCCGTTGCCTGAATCTACTGTGTTGCCAGTAATGTTGTTTACTGTTGAGGTGTTGTTAGTGTTATTGGTAGTAGTGCTTGAGTTGCCGTTACCGTTGTGTGAGTTAACATCAACATCTACATCGACGTCAACATCTGTATGGCTGTGATTGAAACTTCCGTTGGTATTGAAGCTGTTTTTATACTTTGTAGTGTTGGTCGTAATGTTATTAGTAGTGGTGTTATTCTCAGTCTGATTTTGGTTAACTGTGCTAGATGCTACGTAACCATATAGACCTGATGCAACAGATGAGGCACCAGTTGCACTTGATGATGCTGATGCTGAAGAAGCTGATGAGCTACCGCCCTTTGCAGAGCTCGCAGCAGGGGCTGAACAACCAGCACCGCTAGCAACTGCATATGGTGCTGGGTTTTGATTAACGTTGGCGCTCTGGCTGGCAAAAGTTGCTGCAGACGCCATTTGTGCTGATATAAGTTTATTAGCAACATATAGTGCGATTGGCACCGCTACTAAAATAGCGACGATTGTAGAGACAAAAGTCGCCATCATGTTTGATTTCATTTGATAATATTGTTGTTGTACCATGGCTGATACCCTCCTAGTTTAGTTAAATTTCCCACTCACTTACTTTTTCAGCCTAGTCCTGACGAATGACAGCGTCAATTGCTTATGCTTAAAATAGTGTCGTAGAATTGTCATCATTGCAAAAAAGTTGTTATGGTAGTTATAAAGTTAATGTTTAATTCATATCTTGTTGCCTCGATTCAACATTGCAGAGTAGAATAATGTTATGAGAAAAAAAACCAGAATTGATCTAGACAGAGCATACCCATGGATATTAACTGTTTGCGCTAGCATTGGATTACTAGCCGCCTTTGTACTAACGCTTGAAAAAATTGCGCTACTAAAAGATCCTGGTCATCATCTATCATGCAGTCTTAATCCAGTGCTCAGTTGTGGTTCAATCATTGGCTCCCCCGAGGCATCTGCATTTGGGTTCCCGAATACACTCATAGGACTGGCCAGTTTTGCAGTAGTCGTGACAATTGGGATAGGAATACTAGCGGGGGCATCCTACAAGCGCTGGTTCTGGCGCGGGCTTCAGGCTGGAACAATATTCGGAATACTTTTTGTCCACTGGCTGGCGTCGGAGAGTTTATACGAAATAGGTGCACTGTGCATTTATTGCATGATTGTCTGGTCAATCACTTGGCCAATTTTTTGGTATACAACGTTATATAACCTGCGCAATGGCCACATTCCAACATCCAATAGACTAAAGGGTCTAGTTGATTTTGCTCAACGACATCACGCCGACATACTCGTCGCATGGTATGTGCTAATTATTGGATTGATCTTACAGAACTTTTGGTACTACTGGAGCACTCTAATCTAGCCCCAGACATTGTAATAAGCATTCCCGCCCTGGTGACATACCATCTTGTTATCTCTAGTTAGCCCTGCTCCGTGTTCGTTAAAGCACATCTCAAATCTTATTTGCTTGTATACGGGCAGGCCTACTGCGATCAACACTAGAACAACGCCGCATATCACAAGTTTAGTTTTAGACGATAGTTTTTTGATTCTAGACAACACAATTTATTTCTTCTTAGTAGCACCTTTAAACTGGCTGCGGACCTGGAAAATAAAGTACAGGCTAATGACTAGTCCGACCAAGTTCCAGAAGAGGGTATAAATCGCGCCAGCACCGATGTATGACAGTGCGTACAGAGCGCAGTATCCAAAATATGCCAGTTCGCTATAAAATATCAGGTCCCAACCACGTGCTTCCTTGTTTTTTAACTTGGGGACAGCCATGCCAATTACAATCAAATAGGCCACTAGTGCAAGGAGCGATATCCAAGCAAAAAACATATACTTTGTTGCGCCTACAACGGTAGCAAAGGTTGATACGAAGCCCAGAATAGTAAGTAAGCTCAAAGCACCCATAATACCCAGAACTAAGCCAACCAGAGCAAAAACCCATGCGTACTCAGCAATCCATTTTCGCGCGTTTTCTGGTAGCTGGAAAGGCGCTTTCTTTACTAGCATTTCATTTAGTTTATTTTCGAGATTTTCCATGTAGTACCCTCCGAGGCATTAGTTATTGTTTATAAATATACTCTCCTTGTTTGAACGTAGCAACGGATAACAAGGTACAATGTACATACGATGACAGAGTTTGAAAAACAATTTGGCATGCTCAACCCCGAACAGCGAAAAGCAGTAGAACATACAGAAGGGCCAGTCCTAGTTATTGCCGGGCCGGGGACTGGCAAAACACAACTACTTAGCACGCGGGCCGCCTACATTCTTCAGAATACTGACGCTAGTGCCCACAATATCCTGTGTCTGACCTATACAGAGTCGGGCGCTTTTGCTATGCGTCAACGGCTGGTGAACATCATTGGTCAAAAAGCCTACAATATTACTATTAGCACCTACCATGCTTTTGGCAGCGAGCTAATAAACAGATTTCCAGAGCACTTTTCAAATACCAACGAAATGACGGCGGTAGATGATCTAGGGATACACAGTATTTTATCAAAAATTATCAGCAAACTGCCGTACGATAATCCATTAAAAAAGAGTGAGTTTTATATAAACGATATTATCGGTTCAATTGGTGACTGTAAAAAAGCCCTATTGACTCCTGCTAGTCTACGGAATGTGGCTAAATCTAATATCGTGTTTATTGATGCTGTATCGAAACTGACAAAAAAACACTTGGCAACTGTTTCCCGCATAGACAAAAGGTCAATAAGTGCCTTTGAAAAGCTTGCGGCCGATACAGCCAATATCAGCCCAAAAGAAGCACTACCGAATACCAAAAGCATACAAGAGCTATGGCAGGAACAGCTCGAGACAGCCATGGAGAACGCCACCGAGTCCGGCAAGACAACACCAATTACAGAGTGGAAAAATACTTGGCTGGAGAAAGACAGTAATGGCGTTTTTGTTCCAACAGGCAAGAATACTGCTAATAAACTGCTGGCGTTGTCTGGAATTTACGAGTCCTATTTGTCAGAACTAGAAAAACAAGGTTTATATGATTATGACGACATGATTTTGCAAGCCATAGAAGGTTTGAAATCGAATAAGGGGCTACGATATACCTTGCAGGAACAATATCTATACATAATGTTAGATGAATTTCAGGATACTAACCGAGCCCAGTTAGAACTAGTAAAACTATTGACCGACAGTCCTGTTTACGAGGGGAGGCCAAATATTCTGGCTGTTGGGGACGATGACCAGGCAATTTTCAGCTTTCAAGGAGCAGATTACTCGCACATGGCCACTTTCGTTGATATGTACAGAGATCCTATTGTGGTCACCCTTACAAAAAACTACCGTTCGCATTCTGACATCCTGCACACAGCCCATAACGTAAGTACACAAATAGAAGAACGTCTTCACCACAAGATGGATGGGATAGACAAGTTTTTGACGGCTGAAAATAAAGGCCTGCCATCGCATGCTGATATTGAAAGGCACGAGTTCAAGAGCGACGTAGCACAATTTGCCTGGGTCACCAAAGAGATTACTGACCTTATCAAAAACGGAACTAGTCCAGACGAAATAGCAATAATCGCGCCAAAACACAAATATCTAGAGCCGATAGTGCCGTATCTAGCAAAGGCTGGAGTGCCCGTCAGGTACGAGAAGAGAGAAAACATATTGAACGACCCGGCCATACTTCAGATTATTCGTATGAGTCAACTAATTAGTGCAGTCAAATCAGGCAATTCTAAAATAGCTGACAGTATTTGGCCCGAGGTTCTTAGTTACGACTTTTGGGAGATACCGATAGAAGAAATATGGAAA
Organism: uncultured Candidatus Saccharibacteria bacterium; assembly: GCA_964494845.1. Classification (GTDB taxonomy): domain Bacteria; phylum Patescibacteriota; class Saccharimonadia; order Saccharimonadales; family JAGQNJ01; genus CAYRSA01. Next base: position 5,638 of record CAZBSC010000013.1, read on the forward strand.
CTATCTTGGAAAGCGAGAGAAACAAAAAACAGCTGGATAGATATAATAATGTCAAACGATGGCCTGAAGCCTATTGGTCTATTTTTCTTACGTCTCGGAAATATTTCAACCAATGAAATGTTAGAGTCAATCATGGATTGCCTGATAGGAACAACGTCATTAAGCTTTCACGAAAAAGAAATTTCTGACTACACCTGTCCTTATTTTAAGTATTATTTTGGCGATAAAATGCAGGGCTCCAAACAGAGAGATTTCTGGAACTTGTTGTCTAATTTGACAGTTTTACGTCAACATTTGCGTGCACACCGCGGATCATCTGGTAGGCAACTGTATATAGATGATTTTATTAATTTTGTTGATGAACATGTCGAAGCAGATATAAAAATCTTGAATACCAGCCCATACCACGAATCGGCCCAGGCTGTTCAGATTATGACCGTCTATAAAGCCAAAGGTTTAGAGTTTCAGACAGTGTTTATGCTGGCCTGTATTGATGAAGCATGGGGAAGTAAAGCATCGGCCAGGACCGCTAAGGTTCCCTTGCCAGTCAATTTGACGCACATAAGATATAGTGGGGCAACTGACGACGAAAAACTGCGTTTGTTATTCGTGGCAATCACAAGAGCAAAACACAGCTTGTTCATGACAAGTTATACAAATACATACGCCAACAGACCGACCTCTCGCATCAAGTTCTTCGATGAAACTGAACGGGATGGCCTGCCGTACAGTGGCATACTGCCGACAAAATACCAGAAGGTACGCTTGACAGACTCTAGCTTGCCCAGCATCGATGACCTATCAGCTTACTGGGCGGATCGACACATAGAACTATCTCAAGATGTCCGGTTCAAAGACCTACTGGCGCCCAGGCTGGAGCGATTTCAGCTTGCACCAACTAACCTGAATTCTTTTACCGATTTAGTTTATGGCGGTCCTAAGGAGTTTTTTCTAAATACTCTACTGCGCTTTCCCAGTGCTCCAACACCAGCAGGCGAGTTCGGCGATGCCGTACACGCAACTATCGAATGGCTGCATATACAATTAAAGTTGAATGGTAAATTACCAAACCTGCCCGAAACCAATGCGCAGTTCTCTGTCGAATTATCAAGAAGAAACCTGAGTGATACTAGCTTCGAACTCATGAAGGATAGGGGAGAAAAATGCTTTCGAGCATTCTTGGCGCAAAAAGCTAATACTTTCAGCCCAGAAGATTTACACGAATATGATTTCAGAAAAGAGGGAGTTTTATTGGGCCCCGCGCATTTAACAGGGAAAATAGACAAGATGATTATAGATAAGCAATCTAAAACTATTTCTATTGTGGACTTCAAAACTGGTTCATCGCATAGAACCTGGAAAACTAACGATCCTAAACTACACAAATACAAACAGCAGCTATACATGTACAAACTATTGGTCGAAGGGTCGTACACCTTCGCCGACTACAACGTGAAAGATGCATATTTACAATTCGTGGAGCCAAACGATGAGGGCGAAATAGTTGATTTGCATCTAGCTTTTGACACCGATGAGCTGAAAAGAACTAGAGATATCGCAATTGCTGTTTGGAAGCGGATACAAAAACTCGACTTACCCGATGTTACTAATTACGAGAAAACAATGAAAGGGATTAGATCATTCGAAGATGATCTAATAAAAAGTTAAGAAATTGTATCTACTTTTTCTTCTTTGAAGCAGTTGACTTTTTTGTTACCGTCTTTTTAGAAACTACTGTTCTTGACGAACTATTCAAAACAAACACAGAACTTGGTTTATCTGCGAAAAGCAGTGAATACAGGTTCATCCCAACGAGGCCACCCAAAACTGGCCCGACAACGTACGCAATGCTCCATGACTGAACTCCTAGGGCAGCTGCAGGGTTTAGAATACCGTTCGATGCAACACCGGAAACTATAATACCTACCGCCAAAGAACCACCGATTGCTGCTGCTAATTTTCCACCTTCGTATTTGTTAAATACTGCGGCAGCTATTCCGAATGTGAATATCATCGTCCCGACTATTTCGGCGACCATAACCTGCCACTTAAAAGTAGGTCCTGCAATATTCTGAATGTCACCAGCAACTAGGTATTGGTAAAGCTTGTATGTCGCTGCCGCACCAACGAACTGCGCAGCTATGTAAGCGACTGCTCTCAAGTGACTAATTTTCTTCACTGACCATAAACCAACTGTTACCGCTGGGTTTACGTGCGCACCAGAAGTTAATCCAATCGACAGCACCAATACTGACATGGTCAGACCTACGCCTAGAGCGACAAAATATGGCACGCCTACTGCAGACCTTGAAACCGCTAATATGCTAAAAGTTAAGATTGCCGTGCCTAATGCCTCGGCAACTACTACTGCTAAATTCTTGCGAGAAAACATACTTCTTAATCCCTTCATTAGTTTTGATTCTATATTAGTATAACCCAAAGTTGCCCGCAAGTACCTACTGATTACGCCTTCGGCGGCGTTTTAACTCAGAAACTTTGAGCCTGACGGCGCTGCGGTCAAGGAGACTTTGGGCTTTGTCGAGCGATACTTGATCTTTAGCCGTCCGTTTTAGTTCTAGGGCCTCTTGATGTGCCTTCTCGGCTTCTTTTTCGTTGATCTCGTCGGCACTGTCGGCTTCGTCAACCAGTACTCGGATACCGTTATCGGCTATCTCGATAACACCTCCGTTAGTTGCGTAAGTCAACATTAGATCATCTGGATCATTAGCTTTTTTGCGAACATTGATTATGCCAGGAACAGCAATGCTAATAAGTGGCATATGATGTTGAAAAACAGCAATAATACCTTGCGGGGTTGGCAAAAGAACCTCGTGTGCGTCGCTGGCAAATTTTGTCCCGTTTAGTGTTACTAGCTCAAAATGTATCACTATTTGACCTCGCTTATCGTGCCTTTCATATAGAACGCGGATTCGGGTTTGTCGTCGTGCTTGCCATCTAGAATTTCACGAAAACCGACAATTGTGTCTTTTAGTGAAACGTATTTTCCAGGGTTGCCAGTGAACTGCTCGGCCACACTAAATGGTTGAGTCAAAAATCGCTGGATTCGGCGCGCTCGGGCAACTGTTTGTTTGTCCTCGTCTGATAGTTCTTCCATACCAAGAATCGCAATAATATCCATTAGGTCTTTGTATCGTTGCAGCACTCTCTGGACTTCACGAGCAACTTCGTAATGCTCTTTGCCGACAATTTCTGGGTCCATAATAGTCGAGCTAGAGTCCAGTGGATCAACCGCTGGGTATAGTCCTAGCTCGGTCAATGCACGGTTCAACACGATGGTCGAATCCAGGTGGGCAAAAGCAGTAGCTGGGGCAGGGTCCGTAAGGTCATCCGCAGGCACAAAAACAGCCTGTACTGATGTTACGGAGCCGGTTTTTGTACTAGTAATACGTTCCTGCAAGGCACCCATTTCCTGGGCCAGGTTAGGCTGATAACCAACGGCCGATGGTAATCGTCCGAGTAGCGCAGAAACCTCTGAACCTGCCTGAGTGAATCGAAAAATATTATCAATGAACAACAACACGTCTTTACCTTCGTCTCGGAAACCTTCAGCGATGGTTAGACCGGACAGCGCCACACGCAAACGAGCACCAGGCGGTTCGTTCATCTGGCCGAACACTAGGCTAGTCTTGTCCAATACCCCAGATTCTTCCATCTCGTAGTACAGATCGTTTCCTTCGCGGGTCCTCTCGCCAACACCTGCGAACACAGATGTTCCACCATGCTCTTTGGCGATGTTGTTAATGAATTCCTGAATTAGCACTGTTTTTCCAACGCCAGCACCGCCGAATAATCCAACTTTTCCACCTTTTGTGATTGGGGCAATTAGGTCAATAACCTTGATGCCAGTTTCTAGGATTTCCGTTTCACCTGACTGTTCTGAAAGTGGTGGGGGAGTTCTGTGAATTGGAGCAGTTTTGCTAGTTACTGTTTTTTTACCGTCAATTGGTTCGCCGGTAACGTTGAACATTCGTCCTAATGTATCTTTGCCGATAGGTACGCTGATAGGTGCGCCAGTGTTTGTAACCTTGGCGCCTCTAGTTATACCATCGGTTGATCCGAGGGAAATTGCTCGAACGGTTGTCTCGGAAAGGTGTTGTGCAACCTCGAACGTCAGCTTTTTGCCGTCTTTCTCGATTATAAGAGCGTTGTATATAGCTGGTAGTTTTCCTTCTGGGAAACTAACATCTACAACCACGCCCACAACCTGGGTGACTTTACCAGTACTTGTCTTTACTTTTTCTGCTGTTGTCATCATTTCTCCTTATTTCTTTCATTGATATCTAAATGCATGTCGGTCATTTCATAGCCTCCGCTCCGCCGGTTATTTCTGCTAGTTCCTGGGTAATCGCTGACTGCCTAGCGGTGTTGAAGGCTAGTGTTAAATCTTCTACTAGGTCATTGGCGTTGTCTGTAGCATTTTTCATTGCCATCATGCGCATTGACTGCTCGCTGGCTTGTGACTCGAAAAAAGATTGGGTTAGGTTAGCTTCGATTAATCGCATAGTTACACTTTCTAAAACCGCTTGTACTGATGGTTCAAAATCAGCAGATTCTAGGTCATCGGATATCTGGACTTCACTGTAGGCAGCAGGCAACAGGCGGTCAGAGCGCACAACCTGACTGATACTAGATTTGAAATCCGTATACAAAATATCTACCGCATCAACCTCGACATTGGCATATTTGTCAGTAACTGTGGTTAATATAGGGCGAATGTCATTTGGGGTAGGGTGTTCTGGAAATTCTCGGTAAACTGCAATTACCTCTATGTCGTCAAACCTGGTTATAAACTGAGCGGCTTGTTTGCCAACAACAATGATTTGGCTTTTAATTTCGCCTGCTTTATCTGCCTGGAGCTGTTTGGCTAACTGACGCAGGACGTTGCTGTTATAAGCACCAGCCAACCCACGGTCACTAGTAATCACAATATGTAATCTAGTTTTGATATCTTTTCTGGTGGCGAATAGTGGATGTTTTTCAACATCTGTTAGTTCACGGAGTCGAGTCAGAATCTGGCTAGCTAGATTGCGGTAATCCCGAGAACGAAAGGCATTTTCTTGTGCCTTGCGCATCTTGCTCGCCGATACTAGCTCCATAGCCTTTGTAATCTGCTTCGTATTTTTTACACTGGTAATCCGCCGTTTAAGCTGGGTAGTATTAGCCATTAACTGTGTATTCCTTGGCTATTTCTTTGGCTGACTTTAGGATTGCTTCCTTGGTTTTTTCGTCCGGTTTGTCGCCTTTATCTAGCACTTCCATGGCTTTCTTATGCGCTGATCTTAGGTTGTTCAGTAACGCATCCTGGGCTTTCTTGATACTTTCAACCGGTACTTTGTCAAATACACCTTCGTTGGCAGCTAGCAAGGTAGCGGTTTGCTGCCAGACTGACAATGGAGAATACTGCGGTTGTTTTAGAAGCTCTGTTAAACGTTGGCCGCGTTCGATGCTCTGTTTTGTTTCTGGGTCTAGGTCTGTAGAGAACTGGCTAAAGGCCGCTAGTTCGCGGAACTGTGCCAATGACAACCGAAGGTTACCGGCAACGCTTTTTACCGCTTTTGTCTGAGCACTTCCGCCCACACGGGAAACTGACAATCCTACAGAAATAGCCGGGCGAATTCCTTGGTAGAACAAGCTAGTCTCTAAGAAAATCTGTCCATCGGTAATCGAAATAACGTTAGTAGGGATGTAGGCGCTAATGTCGCCAGCCTGCGTCTCGATAATAGGCAGCGCAGTCAAACTACCGCCGCCTAAAGCATCGCTCATTTTTGCAGAACGCTCCAAAAGTCGGGAGTGTAAATAGAAAACGTCTCCAGGGTAGGCTTCGCGGCCTGGTGGGCGACGTAGCAAAAGTGACATTTGTCTGTATGCAGTAGCGTGCTTTGAAAGGTCATCGTAAATAATCAAGGCGTGTTGGCCTTTGTCGCGGAAATATTCACCCATGGCAGTACCAGAATATGGCGCTAAATACTGCAAGCTGGCAGGGTCAGACGCTGAAGTCGCTACAATTATAGATTGGTCCATAACGCCTTCGCGTTTAAGCCGTTCTGCTAGCCTAGCAACTTTTGACAATTTTTGACCGATAGCAACGTAGATATTAATAACACCTGTACCTTGTCTGTGCTGGTTAATCATTGTATCCACGGCCACGGCTGTTTTTCCAGTCTGCCGGTCACCGATAATCAATTCTCGCTGTCCACGACCAATTGGGACCATTGCGTCGATAGACATTAGGCCTGTCATAAGTGGTTCATGCACTCCCTTGCGGTCAAGTACCCCGGGAGCAGTCTTTTCGATAGCACCCGTTGATTTTGTCTTTATTGGACCACGGTTATCTAGTGGATTGCCAAGAGGGTCAACCACACGGCCAATTAGTTCTGGCCCAACTGGGACCTCTAGGGTTTTTCCTGTCAGGCGAACTTTGGCGCCTGCACGAATGTTTGTATCGTCGCCCAAAATTACAGCACCAATTTCGTCTTCCATAAGGTTCAACGCAAAAGCCGAGACCTTGTTACCATCGATGCCGTCAATTTCGATCATTTCAGAATATCCAGTGTTATAAAGACCATAAATCCAAGCCACACCGTCACCAATACGGGTTACTACACCGACTTTTTCTACATCTGGGCTAGTTTTCAGAGCATCAATAGCCGCCTTGATGTCATTTGATAATTCTTTTACGCTCATATCTTTCATTAAACTTTTACTCCTTTTAGCCGATTCAATCGGTTGCGTACGGTTAGATCTAGTTGCTTTTCGCTAGTCTCCAACCGAACACCACCGAGCATTTCGGGGTTTATTACTTCATTAATAATTGTATTTTCAGCTCCGAGTAGGGTAGATATGGCCTTTTTAGTTGCATCGTTAAGCTTGAAAGCGCTTGTTGCAGTAATTTCTACCGTACCATTGTTCGTCTCGCGTTGACGCATAACTTCGCGCATTATCGAATCTAACTCACCCGAGCGGCGATTTTGGACCAAATAAGCTGCCAGCATTTCGCTTAGCCGTTTACCGGGATGTTTTTCACTCAAAGACACAACGGCCCTTGCGATGTCTTTTCGTGTTGGTGCACTCATGCGCGCCCGCCAACCTTTGCAAACGCTCGTTTGATTAGCGATTCATCTTTTTTTGCGTCCAATTTTTCAGCTATTATAACCTCTGTTGCTTCTGCCACAAGACTGCGCATCTCTTGTTCCAGCGCTTTTCTTGCGTTTTCAATATCTGCATCGATTTTGGCATGTGCATCGGCAAGCAAGGCATCTGTTTTTCGTATTGCTGATTCCTCGGCTGCTTTGATTATTTCGCCCGACTCTTTTTGGCCGCCAGCAATAATTTCATCGGCCTGGACTCGAGCTTTTCGAAGCACTAACTCGAACTTTTCATCGAGTTTTTCTTTTTCCGCTTCCATCTCTCGCCCCAGTCGCACACCGTCATCAATAGTTTTTCTGCGTTTTTCTAGTGTTGCTACGATTTTTTCTAATGCAAACTTTTTGATAATAAGAAACAGAATCAGGAACGTAGCTGCCTGAGCAAGAATAGCCAATGCATCAATGCCGAGCGCTCCAATACCCTTGGTTTCTTCTGCTGCTCCAAAACTAGTAAGTAAACTTAATATTTCCATCTTCTCCTCTAATTATCTTATCAGACATCTGTTATATCTCTAGTGAACAAATCACTCTCTCCGCAATCTAAGCTAGGTAGCTTTAGCGCAGTGCTAGGCGCCGCCGAGATTCGCATACGAGCCGTAGATAACTACGGTGAAGTATCGAATGCTCGAGCGGCAACAAAGCAATGTGCAAAGATACTAGCTTAGAAGGAATGCGCCTAGCAAGAATGCTAGCAACGCCGTAACCTCGATCATCGCCGCAATGATGATGATCTGGCTAGCTGCTTTTCCGGCTTCTGGGTTGCGACCCAAAGCCTTCATGTAGCTAGATCCAACCCAGGCAAGACCAAAAGCTGCCGTACCTAGTGCTATACCAAGCATGATGCCTTTAGCAACGATAGGGGTGTCGCTAGCTGCTGCTTCAGCAGCAAATGTTGTTAATTGTGGAACCATTTTATCTCCTTGCCGTGCATTCGTTTAAAACGAAAACCCGGACTTAAATTTTACCTTTACGTTTGTTCCTCATGACCCGGATGCACCTTCGACCTTTATAGGTGTATCAGTTATGTCATGATTCTTATCATTGTGGCCATGCTCGTCTGAATGGGATATAGCCAGACTCAGGTAGGTAGCGGCCAACACGGCAAAAACATATGCCTGTATGCCGGCAACAAGTAATTCGAATAAAATAATGGGGATTACAGCCAGTGGCGTACGTCCGTGGGAAACAATTAGGGATGTGAACACCGCTATTAAGATCTCGCCGACGGCGGTATTCAGAAATAGCCTTAGGCTCAGGCTTAAAATACGCGTCAACTCTCCAAAAACCTCGAGAATTCCGATGAAGAAGTTAATAGGATTAAAAGGCTTGTCACTAAAATAGTGCTGAATATGCTTCTTCCCGCCTTGCTCTTTTATCGACAGATACTGAACTAGCAAGATCGCCGTAACGGATAACGCAATTGTGCCGTTCAGATCGGCAGTAAAGGCACGAAAAAGTGGGACTGCTCCCTCAGCAGTATTGTAGGTAAGCGCTGGGCCTGCCCAAGGGAATATACCGAGGATATTATTGAAAATAATAAATATGAAAAATGTCCCAAATATTGGGGCGAACTTGACAGCCTGTTTTCGGGAACCAAAAGCTCCTTCGAGCAAACCTATGATGAATTCTGTAATCATTTCAATAAATTGGGAAAATCCCTTTCGAGGCTCAACCTTAATTTTCTTCGCAGCGATTACCATGACCAAGATTATAAAAACCGAGGTAATCACCCCATAAAGCATAGAATTAGTGACCGTTAATGGCCCTATGTTGAATAAAGGCTCGGCCTTTAGGCTGACGTGTACTTCTGTTTTTGCAAAAAAATTAAGCAGACCTAGCAAGATATAACCCCCAGGGCCAAAACAAAATTAAAACCGTGCGTCGATGTTTTTTCGGCGTATTTACTCATTTACTGGCATTAGTATATACAACATCACCCCTGTCCGCAAGAGGTATTTATAACGACAGTTAAAGCGCATGCATGGTATAATAAAGGTATGGAAATATTTGCACATGTCGTTGGAGAACACCAGATTGATAACCCATTAAGACTAGTCATACATCTGGCGACTAGCTGGTTTATGATTTTGGCAGTCCCATTTCTGATAGGAGTATGTAGCGCCTACTTTATCATCAAGAACAAGCTCAAAGTCGCAAGACAAGAAAAGAGGAAAGAATGATAACCGTATATACAACCCCGACCTGTGTTTTTTGTAAAGCCGTCAAACAATACTTAAAGGACAAAAAAGTCGAGTTCAAAGAGAAAGACCTAACCCAGGACCAAGAGTCAGCCAAATGGGTTTACGAAAACACGGGTCAAATGGCTGTGCCGGTGACTGTTATCAATGACACCATTATCGTAGGCTTTGACCGCCCACAAATCGACGCCGCTTTAGCTAGCTAAGCCCCGCGGATCCATTCCGGACAAGGCTTCGTCCATTAGCCCGCGTTGTTCAAGTTGCTCAAAAACTCTGTCCAGCAGATATGTAGTGCCCAATGTTCCATCGAGTTCAAAAATATAATCTGCTTCATTTAGCCTAGGTACGTGATGCTTAGCCGAGCCACGACTCATGACATCTAGCGGATCACCCTGATTTTTTGGTGTGTCCAATGAATCAGAAGCGACCCATTCATTGACCCGACGAGTGGCAACTTTTTTGTCAGCCCAAATGGATAAACAAATGGTCGTAGCGCCGGTTGCTATTGCAATTTTAGTCAAACTCGTTCGATCACCTCTACCGTTAAAATTTTCACCAAGAACAACGTCATCGCCAATTTCTAAAAGTTTTTTCTGTTTTTCCAACTGAACTTTGCAATTCTGTTATTTGACCACGGAAAGATCCATGTTTCACCGCATCCCTGTCCACAAAGCTAGCGCCTAACGCTTCGGCAAGATTTTCCATGAAGTCTAGCTTTACAGCTCCAAGAAATGTAACTGGGTATATTAGTCTGGGCAACTCTAGAGTGGAGATTGAAGACGCATACGTAAAAGTTTGCTCGGTTTCCAAACTTCCTTCATTTATCATTGTCATTGCTAACGTTACTCCGGTTGAATTATTATTTAGTGTAGCAATTATATAACTTTATTTCTTTATTTACCAATACATATTGGTGCATTAAAAGTCGTCCCGATGCAAAGCTTAAGATATACTTTATCTTACGAAAGGTACATATGGGAGTTTTTGATAATTATAAGCAAAAAGATGCAGTTTGTGTGGTCTACACAGGCGAGGGCAAAGGTAAAACCAGCGCCAGCATGGGGCTGATGACTAGAGCACTCGGACGCGGGTGGAAAGTGGCCTTCATTCAATTTATTAAACATTGGGAAGTCGGCGAACATACTTTTATTCACAAAATTCAGCCACTTTTCAAAGATGATTTGTATTTTTATAAAGGCGGGAAAGGGTTTTATAACGCGCCAGAAGGCATGGGGGAAGAAGGTGTTACGGAAGAAGACCACAAACAGGCAGCCCAGGAGACGTACGACGAAGCGTATAAGGCGGCAACCAGTGGAAAATTCGACCTGGTAATCTGTGACGAGATAAACAATGCAGTAAATAATGGACTACTGACGGTAAAGCAACTAGAAAAGTTAATGAAAGATCGTAAAAAGAATACGAGCTTATGCTTGACCGGCCGGAACTTCCCCGAATCGTTAATTCCTCTGACTGACATTACAACCAACATGAAGAAAATAAAGCACCACTTCGACGACAAATACCTAGCCAACAAAGGCATCGACTACTGACTAGGCTGAAGCCACTCCGGGCGCCATAGCCTGCTGTAGAGCACGGGCAATCGAAAGTTGATCTACGGAAATAACATCAATACGGACAGTGCGATCGACGATTTCGGCATCAAAAACATCTCCCGCTTTGTGACCGACTAATGCCATCGCTAGCGGTGTTTCGTCAGTGATTAAATCTGCTTCAGGGCACTGCAACTGGCTGGGGTGGAAAGTCGCACTAAAACCAACAAGATCTAATAAAAACGGCTCATGCAGATCCTGAGTTATCTCGACCCTGGAGCCAAGCGCAATAAATGGCGAGTCGGGATCTGGGAACTCAACCTCTTGCCATCGTCGGTGGATATCGAGAAAGGGCCTTACAAGCGCTACAAGGTTGCCTCGCTCGCTCTGTATAGCCTCCGCTGGGGCATTGTCGTGATCTGTCTCGGAACTTTCAGCCATAGCAACACCCATTTCCGAACCTTGTCTTCTTTTTTCTTCATCGAATTCATCTAAAACCCGTCTCAACAAAGCATACTCTCCAGGTAATAAATGGTGTGGAGGCCTTTCAATACGACCAATAGCTAGTTCTTTATGGGGAGGTTTTTTAGTCTCCGGTGATTTTGATTTAACCATAGCTGAACTATATTCACACATATTAATAAATAAATCAAATCCTAATAGTAGCGCACTGCTTGACTTTTCTTTATAACTGTAGTACTATTTGCTTTTATTAAAAGTTAACGCGAATATAATTATGAAAAAACGTTTAGCATTAATCGGTCTCGGCAAGCAAAACACAAAAGACCACCTGCATGCAATACAAAAGTGCGATAATGCTGAAGTTGTTGCAGTGTGCGATACAAACAAAGATCTAAGTGAACAGTGGGGCAAAGAGCTATCGTTGCCTTCATTCACATCCGTTGACGATTTAATAAATGGGGTTGCTTTTGACGCAGCTGTCATCGCAGTGCCTCACGCGTTCTATTTGCCAATTATCAAAAAGTTAGCAGCTAAAAATATAAGTATCCTCAAGGAAAAGCCGTTCGCTCTATCGCTAAACGAAGCTCTCGAAATATACGATATCGTAGAAAAGAGTGGCATAAATCTAACAATTGCAGTGCAGCGAAAATTCAGCCGTATTTATCAGACATACAAAGAGTACGAACCAGCGATTGGAGACATATTTTCGGTGCATGGACACTATACACTCGATATAAAACACCTTGACGAAGGCTGGCGAGCGTCTAAAAAACTCGCTGGGGGCGGGGCAGTCCTAGACATGGGTTACCACCTGATTGACCTACTGGTTTGGTATTTTGGGATTCCCGACACAATAAGCGCCGATCTGGGGTACCATAACAGACCAAACCAAGTTTACGACGTCGAAGACACAGCTAAAATTCAGTTTTCCTACGAAGCCTCGAAAGGCCGCAGCGTACTCGGTAGTTTACTGATATCCAGAGTATACCCAGAAAAAGAAGAAGCCCTTACAATTTACGGGACAGAAGGATCGATCGCCATATACACAGACAGGATAACTCACTACAGCCCGGATAAAGAGATCCTAGACAGCACATACATGAAAAAAAATGGGGACGACATGATCCAACAAACTCAAAAATTTATTGATAGTCTGCACGATAAAAAGCACGCTGGTAATTACCGTGAACATTTGGCAGATATGGTATTTGTCGAAGCAGTCTATCGTTCTGCCGATACTAGACAGACCGTGCTCCCCCACAAATCTGCTGTGTTCAAGAGAGCAATTGAACTCGCAAACCTTCAGAGAGTCATAAAGCCATGAGTAGTTTTGATAAACCCATATTGGCTGCTTTTGGTGGTGCGCCAATTTTGCCGAAAGATTTTAAACATCCTGATTGGCCAGTTATTAATGAAACTTATAAAAGAGTGGTCACAGAACAAATGGATGAGAGTATGTCAATCTACAACAGATCTGGTATATTCGAAGACTTTGAAGATAAATTTGCTGCTCTTCATGGTGCAAAATACGCCTTGCTGAATAACTCTGGCACAAATGCTTTGTGGGCAATGTTCGTTGGGGCGGGGCTTGGGCCAGGGGACGAAGTAATATGTCCGACATATACATTTTTTGCAACTAATACACCTTTGCTTTCGTCCGGGGTTCATCCTGTTTTCTGTGATGCAGATGATGATGGGAACATTGACCCCAGCGAGATTGTCAAAAAAATAGGTCCTAAGACAAAAGCAATCCTCATTACGCATATGTGGGGTTACCCGTGCAAAATGGATGAAATTGTATCAATTGTAAAAGATAATAATTTACTTCTATTCGAGGATTGCTCGCATGCACATCTAGCAAAGTACAAGGGGAAGCCAGTTGGAAGTTTTGGGGATGCAGCAGCCTGGAGCCTCCAGGGTCAAAAAAATATTACCGGAGGAGAAGGTGGCATAATAGTTACTAACAATCTTGACATCTATGTGCGAGCCAATCTATTGGGACACTACAACAAGCGCTGCAAAGACGAGATCCCAAAAGACCATCCCCTTTATAGGTTTGCTGTTACAGGGATGGGATTGAAGTTGCGTGCACACCCATTAGCAGTAGCATTCGCCGATGAGCAACTACGTCAACATGATAAATATCAGGAAATGCGAAATTTTTGTGCGAACGAGTATAGAAAACTCTTGCAAGAATACAGCTTCATAAAACCGATTGAGTATAAGGATGCTGATCCAAGCTGGTACGCATTCATATTTAAGTACAGTACTCCTGATGGATCCGACATTTCTAGAGAAAAGTTTGTCGATTTGCTACATGCCGAAGGACTATCAGAAGTAGATATTCCCGGATCAACGGGGCCGAATCATCTGTTGCCTTTATTCAAAGAGCCGTCTGTTTTGTTCCCTCAATTTTACGAAAAAAGCGATTACTTCAACACCAATGAGGATTTCCCTAAAGCGCAAAAATTTTACGAATCTATTATAAAACTACCCACCTGGACACAAACAGAGCACAAAAGCTTGGTGAATGATTACATCGAAGGGCTACGCAAGGTTCTAGACTATGTCTCAAATAATAACTAGTCATAGTGCTGAAGTTGCCGAGTCCTTATTCCCTAAAGCTGCAGCAAATCACATTGCCAAAATACCTGGTATGGAAGACACGGACGAAGCTTTAATTGCATCAATTGCCGACGAGTATAGAACGCCATTAGATATATCAATGGCTGTTTGTGATACACGCGAAGGATCCGGGCTGAGACCAGAAGACGTATCAAGAGATTTGGGCATATTGTTGTTCATGCTTATGGACAGGGAAGATCTCTGCTTAGAAGCTGACCCAGGCCTGTTCGAGACATTTAAACGGACCGACAGGAACCAAGTCATTCACGGGACAAATCAACTTAATATAGACCACTTTCTAGATAGTGGTGTGTCAGCGGTTGTGCCACCAGGCTACAAGGAGAGAGCGCAGAAGGCCTTAGATTCTGACCAACGTGATGTACCCCTGCTTGAGCGCCTAAAAGCAGAACGAGTTGTTGTAGCTAACGGATTTGAAGATTCTAGGATATTACACCTATTGCACGACGTTGTTGACCATGTATGGCTATTCGATCACCTGCGAACAAATGGTCTATTCGAGAAGTACTCTGATTTCTTCGAATCAATCGATTTTAGCAATGATGCTTTCCTTTATAGTCGCCAATCCGAGCTTATTTCCAGTGTTGGATTTGGCTCTAGACGCTGGCCCCTAACAAGAGATTCTGGTGTAGAAGCGATCCTTGACAGAGAAAGTATCGAGACCCTTCTAAGTGATAACCTAGATGAACGTGCAACAGGTGCATTACAACTGTTTCGTGATATGGCTGACGGCAAGCAGGCTTGGTGCCTAGCAGTGATAGAGAATATGGCAATACAAATTGCGGATGAAAGGCGCAGGTGGGGCACAATTAAGCAGTTAGACCCAAAAACCGGAGAACGGCATCCTATGTCCCTGTTGGACCCCGTTTATGTTTCGTTCCTAATTGATGCTATAGCCACTCTGCAGGGCGATGAGAACGAGCAAAAATTTGGCAGGATTCAGTATGGAGTAGCAGCAACAATCGAAGATTTTTTGGAAAGAATGCTAGAGGAACCAGCCATTGAAACCGTCGAAACTATACACGGCAATCCATCACTCTTAGAACACCCTCCTACAATTGATAGAACTATCGAAAAATGGATCCGCTCTAGACTCTTCTTTACAACATCTTACGTAAGAACAGATTAATAGGTATACTGAAATCATGAGTCAAAATCATCCTAGCGATAGTGAAAAATTAGCAGAAGGACAGCAGGTGATTACTGCTTGTGCACTAGTCCACAGAAATGTAGACGGCGTTGAAAAAGTTTTTTTAGCAAAACGTGCTGACGCGAAAAAATTTTTGCCCGGTGTATACGAAATACCAGGCGGGCACATAGACTACGGGGAGGCTTTAACAGATGGACTTAAACGTGAATTCAAAGAAGAATTTGGCGCAGACATTATTGTTGGAGACCCGTTTGCAGCATTTACGTATGTTAATGACGTTAAGAAATCACATTCCGTTGAAATAGTATACTTTGCCAAGCTTGCACCCGGCTCAAAAATAGGCTTAGACCCAACTGACCATTCTGCCTGCATATGGGTTAGCGAGAACGAATTAGAGTCAATTTATACAGATTCAAAAAGCAAAGACGACGATGAGTTCGTTGCTCTAAGAAAAGGCCTGGATATTTTGAATGGTAAATCAATAGATCTCGGTTAATTTAAGCGGCAGGTGATAACATTGCCGTTTGAGCGAGGTACGAACGAGAAATATCTGGGTTCGCGATTCCACGTACTAACCCATCGTAAACCTCTAAACGATGTTCCCAGTCACTAAAGCCTGATGAGATATTTGTATGCTGCAGAGCTTCAATCTCGTCCTCAGAATACTTGGTCACCAACTCGCCCAAACGATGAACCTGGAAATAACTTGATTCAACCCCCGTTGTCAATAATAGGGTATCAGCCGTCATCATTTTGTCTTGGCTTAGCACAGAACGACATTCTTCACATGGGTGCAAAGTTGGTGTAGGCAAGCCCGTGACTTCGGATATTTTTTGCCTGTCTGTTGTAGCAGTGATAACTAAGCCTATTGCCTGGGTAAACCCAGCCTTGCGCGCCCTGATCAAAAGTCTTTGTTCCGCGCAAAATTTTGGTTTTCCTTCTTTTTTTAGGTTCCCTGCAGAGAGAAAAACAGTATCCTGAGTGTTAGGCACCCAAAATAAACCAGTAACACCGACTTTGAATCCCCTGTAAGAGTAGGTCTCGTCTTCGTAGGCCAAACGTGATTTTCTAACAAGTTCTGGAACACTGGCAACAAATTCCCTGACAGGGTCAAACCCAGGATTATCGTAAGCCCGACGATTATAAGTCATAGTTATAATATAATAACACTTTTTGGAGATTAATCAAGATTTATTAACTTGATTTAGCGAGCAGCTAGCGAGTACTCTGTACTAATGAACACGCCAACGCTTTATTTAATGCTAGGGTATCCGGGGGCGGGCAAAACTACGGCAGCCCACCATATAGCCAATCTGACGGGAGCAGTGCTGTTGACCTCTGACAAGATACGGCTAGAGCTATTCCCAAACCCGTCCTTTTCACCGGAAGAACATGCCAAACTTTATGCGGCCATAGATCACAGAGCAGAGCAACTACTGGAAGGCGGAACAAGCGTAATTTATGACGCCAACCTTAACAGATATGAGCACCGCAAGGAAAAATATAATATATGCGACAGAACTGGGGCTAGACCTGTTCTGGTATGGCGCAAAACCCCGCGTGATATTGCTAAAATCCGTGCTACTGATGAAGCACGCAATCATCTAGTCCCAACAGGTGAAACCTCAGAACATATGTTTGAAAGAATTGCCGGCATCATAGAACCCCCACAGGATAACGAAAATGCAGTTGTCTTGTCGGGCGAAGACGTGACCGAACAAGAGATAAAAGCCGCACTCGAGCTATAACAAAGTGACGAAACGCCAGACAAAAAAATTAATAAACTTAATCCTGTCTCTGTTAATATTGCTAGCCGGAACATTTATCGCCCGGAACGCAGAAATCCAAACACCGGTTGCATTACAAGCCGGGACATATCGGGTTGCAAAATTTGATGACGGCGACACTATTGTTGTCGACATGAACGGCAAGAACGAGACGATTCGTTTTATTGGAGTCGATACTCCAGAAACGCACGACCCACGCAAAGCCGTACAGTGTTTCGGTATGGCTGCGGCTGATTTTACAAAAAAGTTGATAGGGGATCGCCCAGTGAAGTTAGAGGCTGACCCAACAAATACTAACCGAGATCGTTACAACAGACTTCTGCGGTATGTTTATTTGCCGGACGGAACACTGGTAAACGCCGAGATTATCAGACAAGGCTATGGATTTGCCTACCTCAGCTTTCCGTCACAAAAATCTGATGAATTCAGGAAACTACAAACAGAAGCCAGGGAAGCAAACCGCGGGCTCTGGAGCGGCTGCAAGCCGATAAAAAACAAATACGGTGGCTACACCTCGAACGATGCACTCTAGGGTATCAGCGCATTGGCTGGACGCGGATTTCAGGTTCTTCTCTCAGTTTTTTGAATGACAGTTGCTTTGTCTCTGGGTCGTAAGCCCTCTTTACTAGTTTGATGCCAAACTGGCTAGCCATAACAAATACCATAGGTAAAGTAACTGCTGGACTCTGTATGCCGTGGATAGCGTAGGTGTTTTTGTGGACTTTTAGATATTTGATCATTTCCAGAGTTGGATCATTAATCCGCCTAGAAGAAGTCATCGCCGTTAGATGTGGGTCGAAAGCCACCCGAAAGCCGGCTTGATCCAGATGGATTGCGATGTCAACGTCCTCATGAATATCCTTGCGGGTACACATTCCGTCTTTAATGGCTTCCCAGGCCTCTCGGCGCATCGCCATGTTGCTACCAAACAGGAATACAGCATCGTCACGGGCACCAATACGCCATGTTGCCCTGCGGATATTTTTATCAAAGAAAAGCCCTATTTTCTCACCCGGCGCATCATGGAAACCAACTGGTCCGCTAACAGCGGCAATGCGCTTGTTTTTCATCTTTTTCTGTATATCGTGAACCCAGGTGGGAGGTAGATGCGTATCGGCGTCGATTCGACCAATTATCTGGCCTTTTGCAGCGTCGAAACCCTTAGCCCTAACCGCCAATACACCGGGTTTACTTTCGTGGATTAATGTTACGAATGGAAATGTTTTTGCGATTTTTACAGAATTATCCGTCGAGTTGTTGTCTACAACTATCACCTCGAACGGTTTAACAGTTTGGCTCTTTATAGATTCTAGACAATCCCCTAGGTAGTTCTCTTCATTGAAAACTGGTATAACTATAGATACAGAAAGTGCTTGTGTTTTTTTTAACATAGTCTAACTGATATTAGCAAACCAATGACAAAGAGTAAAAGAACGACTAGTAAAAAACAGAAAAAACCTATCTCTAGCAAAGGTCTAGTTAAGGCCAGCGCTTTGACAAAAAGCATCATAAAACAGACTGCTCCTCATGCTAGAAAAGTTAAGCATTGGTATCTTCGTAGACGGTTATGGCAAAAAATTGGAATTTGGGCTTCCGTTTTTGTCTTTTTGTTCATCAGTAGCATGTATGGAATTGCACAGTGGTACATAGCCAAACATTCCCACGAACCGCTAACAATCGGGGCAACATTCATACCAGACTATGCCCGTTACTACGATCTGGACCCAAAAGACACCATGCAGGCCATGATAGATGACCTAGGCATGCGTCGATTTAGGCTAGTTAGCTATTGGGATGATATCGAGGAGAAACCAGGCCACTACAACTTCAAAGAACTAGACTGGCAGTTCAAAAAAGTTGAGGATGCGGGCGGGACCATCAGTCTGGCCATTGGGCTACGACA
>CAZBSC010000014.1:0-13673 GCA_964494845.1 uncultured Candidatus Saccharibacteria bacterium
CTCTATCGGGGTTGGAAATAGGATATTGAACTTGTTCAATTTGACCTGTTTTATCGTTTATCTGACGGCGAGACTCATTGGGCATGGCAAGCATCACAGTTATGCCTGACTCGAGCATTACCTCGGTATATGCTTCCAGTCCGGCTTTACCGTCCGGCAGTGGATCAAACGCTCTAGGATGAGCATGAACATCAATCGGACCGGGTGTCATCGTTATGATATCGCCCGCTACCTCTAATCCCATATCTCCTCCATATTTGTCCAGAACTATATTCGCTATAATTTCCAAAAGCAAGCACAACCTTTTTTTAACCCTGTATACTATATGCTAGTGGCTAATAACGATGAAAATGAAGATTTAATGAATAAGGCCAAAGAGGTTTTGGCGAATAATTTTCATAATGGGCACACCATTCCTGCCGAAGGGCTGTATCCACATCAGTGGTTATGGGACAGCTGTTTTATTGCGATCGGACTTGCGCATTACGATGTTGAAAGAGCACAAAAAGAGATACTAAATCTACTAAAAGGTCAGTGGTCAAATGGGATGGTGCCTCATATGGTCCTAGACGGTGGGCTAAAATATATAAATGACCGCGACCTTTGGCGCAGTTATACCTCGCCTTATTCTCCAGACGATGTTGCCACCAGCGGTATTACCCAGCCACCTCTTATAGCCGAGGCAGTGGTAAGAATAGGAAAAAAACTATCAAAAGAAGATCGACACGCGTGGTTTAACAAAACCTACCCACATATTGTTGCTTATCACAAATGGTTATATAGAGACCGGGACCCCAAGAACGAAGGGCTAGTTTTGCTATTTCACCCTTGGGAAACAGGGCTAGATAGCACTCCACCGTGGATGGGCGAACTGCACGAAAAACATATGCCATTTTGGATAAAAATTATCCGGACATTCAAAATTGATAATTTGATAAACAAAATTAGACGTGATGCTCGTTACGTAAAACTGGGGCAACGTCTAACCACTATTGACGCGCTTCTTTTGTACAACTTGTCTCGTAGGCTTCGTCATAAAGGCTATAGCAATAAAAAGGTGTTAAAAAGCAATCTACCAAAGATTGAGGATGTTGGGTTCAATGCAATATTTATTCGTGCGAATACTCACTTAAAACAAATTGCCAAGTATCTTGGGCGAGAACTACCAGAAAGTTTACAGAATGACATCAAGAACACCGAAAAGGCATATGAAGAGTTGTGGGACGAGGTTAGCCACCAATATTACAGCTACAATATAAATACTGGACAAAATATACCAGTACCGAGTATATCCACGTTCTTGGCGCTTTACGCCGGCAAGATCAGTAAAGACCATGCCGAAAAGTTAGTAGTGCAGCTGAAAGATCCGCACACATTTGGGCTAGAGTTCCCGGTACCATCTGTACCTAAAAATTCTGAATGGTTTAATGATCAGAATTATTGGCAGGGCCCAACGTGGATTAACACAAATTGGCTGATAGCCGATGGTCTGCGTAGATATGGCTATGATGTAGAGGCGGACAAAATTGTTGAAACCAGCATAAAACTGGTTGAGAAATCAGGTTTTTACGAATATTTTTCACCAATTAACAGTAAGCCAGAAGGCTCTAAAAATTTCTCATGGACCGCCGCCCTAATCATTGACATGCTATCAACAAAAAACTAGTTAAGGTTTTTTCCAGCGCTCTAGTCTTGGTAGATACCCGCGTGCTAGCCAGCGACGAATTCTACCCCATCCCTGGTCTTTTAGCGCTTTGTCTACGATTTTGGTCATTTCTTCGAGTGTCATCTCGGGGTCTCTGAGCGCCCCATTGTCATAGCACATTGCGCAGTATTTCTGACTGAGCGAGCCATCTTTTTCGGTACCATTATCTTTGCCATCCAGTGGCATGCTACAACTTTGACAGAATTTTTTCTTTGACATATCTCGCTCCTTCCTTAGGGTTCGAACGTGTTGTGGATCTCGTCGAACGCATCTTGTAACTTATTCCAGTTTTGTTCTGGAGACTGGGTAGCCAGTGTGTACACAGAGTTGTCTTTATTAAGTATCACAGTGACTTTTGATTTTACCCGACCGTTCTCTCCGTCATAACTGACTAACATCCTGATCGAATCTAGCCCCTTAAAACTCTGTCTCGAGACATACTCAACTTTTGTATTAGGATTATCGTTCTTTAGAGCATCGCGTATGGCGTTGAGTACATCTTTTTTGTAGCCGTTCTTGGGGGCTTTTAGATAAACCACTTCAACCTGTCCAGACACTTTTCCGGTGTCCTCTGGGTTTCCCTTGAAAAGCATTCCTTGGGCGCCTTCTTGGCTCTCAGGCTCCACTACCCAGCCTTTAGGGTGTTTTACCGTGTATCCAATGTCGTTGTTCGAGTAGCTGACCAATGTCAAGGAAGAGCTCCTGACGGCCAAGAAAATTAAGCCAATTGTAACAATCTGCAAAAATCCAACAATAACTGCAGTGACTATTCCTGCAATAGCTAGGCCCTTGCCCTTTTCTTTTTTCTTGTTTATTTGCGACAAGCCGACTACTGATAGGACCAAGCCAATCAACGGCACAAAAAATGCACTAACTAGCCCCATCACCGCCAAGGCATTCGTCTTCTGCGGAGTGTTTACTTTTTCATCAGTCATAGTAATTTCTCCTTTGTTTATCTCTACTTATATTATACTCCTGTAAAGCAAACATTTCTGGTCGCCGTAGACAAATCTGGCGTATAATTAAGCCGAAGCCGTTTATGTTAAAAAACACCTACCCCCGGTTACCGATAATAAATACACTACGCGATTATAGCCGTTCTTTTTTTCGCCTGGATCTATTAGCTGGCGCAACAGTTGCGGCAATAGCAATCCCCCAGGCTATGGCCTATGCGCAATTAGCCGGCGCTCCTGTGGCGATGGGGCTGTATGCGACGTTTATCGGTATGTTGTTATTTGCCATCTTCTCAACTACCAAACACGTGGTCGTGGGGCCTGATGCAGCAATGGCCGCCCTAACCGGCGCTACACTGATTCCGCTTGCAAATAACAACCCCTCCCATTACATGGCTCTAGTCGCTTTGCTAGCTATTTTAATTGGCTTGGCATGCTTGATTGCTGTAGCTGCTAAACTCAGTTTTCTAAGCGAATTCCTGTCTCGCCCAATTCTACTAGGCTATATGACTGGTCTTGGTCTGGCAGTTATTGCATCACAAGCGCCAAAGTTATTTGGGTTACCAGCACTGGCTAAAAGCAACTTTTTTAGTAGCATTTTCAACATACTTTCTAATATAGTTCGTGTTCACCCAGCCACCTTAATGCTCAGTGTATTCCTCGGTTTTGCTTGCTTTCTAATGATCCGTTTTCTTCCAAAAGTACCTGTTAGCCTAGTTGTTCTGCTGGCCTGTATTTTTCTTTCCTGGTTGCTAAATTTTAAAGGATTAGGGATAGCCGTAGTCGGTACTATTCCCTCAGGCTTGCCACTTCCTCACATCCCAGATGTTAGTTTTTTTGACGTACAAAACTTATTTATACCTGCTTTTGCAATAATGATGGTTAGCTACGCCAACACCATAACTACAGCCCGCTCCTTCGCGGCAAAGAATAATGATCATATTAACTCTGCACAAGAGCTTACGGCATTAGGGATATCGAGCATAGGGACTGGGTTGTTTGGTGGCATACCGATTGCTGCTAGCGGGGTTAGGACCGCAGTTAACGAGCAAAACAAGGCAGTCAGCCAAGTCTCCCAGCTTATCGCCGCTGCTGTGGTAGGCTTGGCGCTGTTATTTCTTACTCCGATTCTAAAGTACCTGCCCCAACCAGCACTGGCTGTGATAATTATTATTGCCGTCTTGAAACTATTCAATATCAGCGAGCTAAAGTCTATTTGGCATGCATGGCATGCAGAAGCTTTGTTAGCAATTGCAACAGTTGTAGGGGTAACCATATTGGGCATTTTCCAAGGGCTCTTATTGGCGATCCTTTTAGCAGTAGTGAACCTTGTCCGAAAAAGTGCTTTTCCGACTGACGCCGTACTAGGTGTGGCGGCAGACGGATCAATACGTGATAAAAAACGCCCTCCAAAAACCGAGTCTATTCCAGGCATTGTAATGTACCGATTTGACGCGCCATTGTATTTCGGTAATTCAGAATATTTTCGGCAACGCGTTCTAAACCTCGTAGATTCCAGCGATGACATCAGGTGGTTTCTGTGGGACGCCGAAACAATAACATCTATCGATTCAACAGCGGGGGCAATGTTACTGGGTTTAATTAGAGAAATGAAAGACCGAAAAATTACTTTTTGTATATCGCGGCTAAAAGGTCCCGTACGCTCTACCATTAACAGAACAAACCGTCTTTCAAATGCCTTTAAATCGATACCTCATTACCCCAGCATGGGGAAAGCACTTTCCGCCTTTGAACAAGAATCCGCACATATAGACAAAGCAACTAAGCTAGTCAAGCAATCTAAACTACTAGAAAAGCCCTAGTTTTCAGTCACACTAACAGAAAAGAATGTTTTTTCTGCTGTTTTGTCATCCTGAGTGGATACAGAAGCTGAAAGTTGTCGATTATTTTTCTTATATATCAATATCGTTCCTTCACCGTAAGATGATTCACTTGTAGCTTTCCAGCCCTGCGTTGCAAGCTCTTTTTTGTAGTAGGCTAAAACGTCCGCAGTCGAGTCAGCAGTTCGGGCTGATACACTGTAATGCTTTTTGTCTGTCGAGGTTGCGTAGATAATGTTTGATGGCTCGTAAATAGGTATGTCGCTAGGAAAACCGTCCGGAAGTTTTGCGTCAGTACCATATGTGGCTGTGCTCTTTCCATCATCCGTTTTTACCGTTACGCTACCGTTATCTTTAGTCCCATTAACGCTAATATTTTTGGTAGCCCGATTGAATAAGCTTCCGAAAAACACAGTCATTGCCACGGCACCAATGATCAACAGCCCGCCTACCACTCCCACTACAATTAATACAATTTTTAGAGTATTGTCTTTCTTTTTTGGGTTACCAGGTTTTGGTGTTGGTGTTTGATGCGTTTCTTGATTAGTGTTTACTTCCATAAAATCCTCCTATCTTCTAATAATACACCCTCGTTTTGAAGCCGGTTACAAATTTTCTGACTATTCATTCATATTGTTTTGCTGAACTATTTCTTACAATTCGCCCAAGAAACGATCAAATTCTTTTTCTGGCACCCCCGCATTGAATTCTACTGCCATCCTGGCTAAATCGTCAGTCAAAGCGTCTTGTTGAGCAGTGTGAGCCAAGTAACCAATGTGGCCGAAGGCTTTTCGAATATAGGGTTGTTGTCTGATATCCCGGCTGATTTCATCCTCCCACTGATCAATAAGCGGGTCGTAGGATTCACTCATGTACATCCAACCTTCTTCTGCTATGTCCGTGAACATTTTAGCTACTTCTTGACATTTTTCTATACTAAGCGGAACAGTAGTATCTTCTACTATTTCGTTGTATAGTTTTGCGTTCAATTCACACATTCTTTTTTGTTCTTCCGGAACGATCAATCGCGTTGCAGCTCTGACGGCCAGTACTGATGCATTTAAAAACGTGTTTCCAGCAGGGGCCCCTTCAGTTTGCCCTAATGCTGGATCGATTGGCTCCACGAATTGCGCCACAAACCTAGACACCCCCTGTAAGGGAAATCTTATTTGTCTCCCCTTCAAGATCCCGATATATTTGTTTACATCAGCTGCGCAGGCTGAATCCATTTTCAAAAATCGCGGACCTACGACCGAAAAAAAATCTTCATAACCTAAGTCTCCGCGGGCCATAATATACTTATTATAACACTTTATAGAACTATACTCAATTTACAGCTAGAATTTTGCTGGGTGGTTGCCTTTGCTCCATTGTTTTATGGCTTGTTTATAGGGCAAAAAGTTTTTGAATATCCATCTGTCTGCACGCCTACGCATCAACCATCCCTGGTAGCCACTTAACTGGTGCTTATCTGACTGTAATACTGCCCATTTTCCACCAATAGGAACTACATATAGTGGGTGCCAAGCACGGTACGCTACTGGCGGTAAACCTTCTTGTATGCGCAAAATATTATGTGCAACAAACTTTGCATCGTGCAGCGCCGTTTGCGCCATGCCACTAAACCTTGTATTGGCATTGTCGCCAATAATGTAAATATCCACAAATTTGGGCACTTGTAGGTACTGGTTGATCTTGACCTTTCCTTTCTCTAGGTCAAACACCTTAGGGTGAAGAGAATAAAAATCAACAGGTTTACTGCCAGCAGTCCAGACAATCAAATCCGCATCAATATCCTCGCCGTCTAGGCAAATTTTACCCGCTTCGCAAGAATTTACTCTTGTGTTTAGACGCATTTTTATGCCGAGTTTTTGTAATCTTTTATAGGCCTTGGCGGATAAAAGTGGGTCCAGATTTGGCAAAGGGCGATCGGCCCCTTCTATCAGTGTTACATCGGGGCGAACTAAACGGTTACCGTATTTGCGAGATACTTTCCGTGCAAAAGCCTGTAGCTCTCCAACTAGCTCAACACCGGTAGCTCCTGCCCCCACAACAGAAACTCGGGGGGTTTTGCCACTCGTTCTAAACAGCTCGACTAGTTTCGATCGTAACTCGATTGTCTGACGAACCGTCGTCATTCCGAAAGAGTGTTTTTCCATTCCGTCTATCCCGAAATAATTTATACAATTGCCTAGCGCTAGAATCGCAGTATCGTAAATGTACTCTTGCCCATTTTCACCCTTAATTGTTTTTCTAATTGGGTTAATGCCGACTATTTTGTCATGGATTAGCTCAACATTATTGGCTCTCTTAAAGATAGTTGCTAAAGGGATAACTACTTCTGTCGGTGAATGCCCGGTAGCAGATCTGTATAGCGCTCCGTGATATTCAAAATTTGTCCCAGGCGTAATTAGCTTGACATCGAAACCTGGCTTATTAGCCAACTCTAAAGCCACCTTCACTCCACCAAATCCGCCCCCAACAATTACAATTTTTTGATTTACTTTTTCTTTCATAACGCTTGTGGCCAGTATAGCAAATCAAGTTATCTATTGCATAATAGTTATAAATGTTGTATTCTATGTTAATGTCCTCCGTTGAAACATTACGACTACATACTGTTAGCTCTAGGTGGCTTAATCGCGCGTACCCGCTTCGGGCTATTCCCTACGCCCGAGTTGTTGCCGTAGAAACAGCATCTGACACTTTAACTGCGACTGAACACTCACCTGGAGACCCCCAGTCGCAGTGGGAGCAAGATGATGTAAAAGTGCATGATATAGAGGTTGATAGTGACTTCTCTGTGCGGTTTCTAAGCTTTTTCATAATTTACTATCAAAGGTCTCGGCCTGAATGGGAGCGTTATCAGAACTGTCATCGATTCGCTTTTTGGATGCAGGGGTCTAGTGCTATGAACACCGATCTTGCGCCTCTAGCAGACCGTGTAATACAAAATGGGACAACCGTAAGTCCATCTGGGCTAGAGCTAGGAAAGTTTGCCACCATTGCATCGCCCACACAGGTTGCTAGACAAGATTTCGTCGGACATCACAGCGTTGTAGGCTTGGGGGTTGATGATGAGCGCTGTCTACAGGTGATGGAGTATGAGGGCTATCTAGGCATAGAACCTATAGATAGCGCTCTACGTGGATGCCAAGTTGCAAATGATCTGAGTGACGCAGCCTTATACTCGCCCAGCCCAGCAGACCAATTACTGGTAGAAGCTCACTAAGACACCGGATCAGCTCTATATCTTCATCAGTAACTCGTACTAGTCTTCGGAGGAGGGTTTGTCTAGGATTAGTGGTTCGACTGATGGGGTGGTGTCGGCTATTTTTACAACGTCTTTGTCGATTTTCTTCAGTTCTTTGTGAGCTGCATTGTAGTGATTAACTGTTGTGCCCAGAGAACTACCTAGCTTTTGCATAAAAGTTTCATAGCCACCTATGTGACGCCCTAGTTCCCCAACCCGCTTTTGAATTTCTTTGGCTTGCTCCTCTATTTGTAGGCTTCTCAGGCCCTGTAGTACCGTTTGCAAATACGCCATAAAGCTGGTTGGGCTGACGATGATGACGTGTTTTTCTTGGAATGCGTACTCTATTAAGTCGCGCGAATTCGTTGCGGTCGTGCCAACTTTGTTAATTAGCAAATCGTAGTAGAGCGACTCGCTGGGAATGAACATAAACGAAAAATCCATCGTATTCTCGCTGGGGCGGATATACTTGGCGGTCTCATCGATCCGATTTTTCAGGTCAACCTTAAATTTCTTGACTATCTCGTTCTTGGTTTTTTGGTCCGATTCTTCTATTAGTCGATTGTAGTTTTCGAGAGAGAACTTAGAGTCAATCGGCAATATTTTATCCTTGTCTAGAAAAATAACAGCATCGACAGTCTCGCCGTCCTCGAACTTGTACTGCATCTGAAACTTGCCTGGCGGCATGACATTCTCAAGCACGCTTTGCAGATAATATTCACCTACAACACCACGTTGTTTGGGGTTTTGTAATACGTTTTGTAGCATTTTTAGCTCATCTGCGACGTCAACAACCCGTTTATTGGTCTCGTCGAGCTTTGTGAGGCGCTGGGTAACGTCAGCTATGATTTTTGCACTGCCCTCGAATTGTTTTTGGATGCTGGCACTCATCTGAGTATGAGAATCTTGCAGCTTTTTATTCAATGTCTCATTCAACGATTCTTTAAGCTCCCCGACGCCTTTATTGAGACTGTCCAAATCTGTTTTTAGGAATTGGTTCGCTTGCTCATTTTTTAATCCACTAAGTTTCTGGTTCAATACGAAAATAACCGCCCCAAACCCTAGCGCTATCAGTACTACTATAACCACTCCGCTGCTATCCATAAGTATTATTTTAATCTAATAATGCCGTATAGGCTAATGGACTATTCTGTGCGCCAACTCTATAGAAACCCCAACCGTTATTACGCCTAGGATTAGAAGTAGCGCCTGCATATCGAATGGGTGGTGTTTGTCTTTGCCGTGCTCGTGGATTGTCGGGATAATGTCACTGACCGCGATGTAGAGCAGAAAACCAGCACTAAGACCCAGCAACAAGCCAACTGGCAGTGAATTTTTAGAACCTAATGTAAAAGTTATTACAGCCATTATTGTGGTGGCTAGCGCGCTGAAAACATTGACTAGTATCACCTTACGTTTGCTCAAGCCTTTTGAATACAACAAACCGAAATCACCGATCTCCTGAGGTATCTCGTGTGCAGCAACAGCAATAGTAGTAACGATACCAGTGGGAACACTTATTAGAAAAGCCGCGGCGATAGCTATACCATCCATTGCATTATGTATGGTATCTCCAGCAATAATTAGCGGGATACTGGTGTCTTTTCGCTCGTCAGGACTATGGTGATGATGAAACCAGTTCAAAAAACCTTCTGCCAGGAAAAAAATGATAATTCCTATCAGAGCGCCCAGGAATACACTGTCCGGAGTAGATTCTTCGACCCCATCTTTTAAAAGATCTAGGAATACCGCCGCTAGTAGTGCTCCGCCAGCGAAAGGCATGGCGTATTTTTCTAACAATGCCGCGCCCTTTTTGTGCCCTAACATTAGAATGCCACCAACTAATGAAAATACCCCTCCGATGAGCGAGTAGAAGATAACTTGTCCTAAATTTGCCATGTTTTATTCCTATTTATGTCTAAATAATAACCAAAGTGATTAGATTATTGCAAATTTGTCGCAATTTATGATATTATTGCAATATGAATAAAGAACAAGAAATGTTCATCACTACTCTAAAAAACAGCGACAATAGTGTCACCAAAACCAGAAGCTTAGTTTTTGCGGCCTTACTAGAAAAAGAGCCTCAATCCATGGGCGAGCTTTACAAAACCCTGAAAAACAAACTAGACCGAGCGAGCCTTTATAGAACAATTGACCTATTTGAGAGATTAGGTATAGTTCAGCGGCTGCAAATTGGATGGAAATACAAAATTGAACTATCGGACACATACAACTATCACCACCACCACATAACTTGCAGCAGATGCGCAATGACAATTCCTGTCAGAGAGGACTTGACTCTAGAAGCTAGCATAAAATCGTTAGCAATGGAGTACGGCTTTACGGGAGTTAGTCACCAACTGGAAATCCGTGGTATTTGTCAAAACTGTCAGAAATCATGAGACCCCAGCGGTGGTGCCAGGGTCTATATTGGAAGTCTCTCACTTCCAATACTTAGAATAATCTTATGAATGTTCTTAGTCTAGACTTGTTTTTTAGTGCTTTTGCTTATAAAGAATCCGTTGAATGCGATTAGACTGATAGAGTACACTATAAGTATATGGATCAAGTGCCAGTAATAACTATTGATAAGCTATCCAAACGTTACGATGGGTCTAAAAAATTTGCACTAAAAGATCTATCAATCTCAGTAAAAAAAGGTGAAGTTTTCGGATTCCTGGGACCTAATGGTGCAGGAAAATCTACTACTATTCGAATGTTATTGAATGTTATCCAGCCAACAAGTGGATCGGCCCAAATAGACAATAACGACGTGGTAATAGACAATGTTGAGGTAAAAAAACGAATCGGTTATCTCTCCGGTGACTTCAGGGCTTATGAAAAAATGACCTGTGGGCAATTTTTTAGCTATATGCAAAGCCTGCAACCTCCAAAACGAAAAACTTATGTAGACGAACTATGTAAAATTTTTAAAATTGGACAAAATAAACGAATTGGCGACTTGTCCAAAGGCAATAAACAAAAGATCGGCATTATCCAGGCCTTTATGCACGAACCCGACATACTGATTCTAGACGAGCCAACAGATGGCCTGGACCCATTGATGCAGCAGTCATTCTATGATCTAGTGCGCAAGACCAAAAAAAACGGAGTGACTTTCTTTATTAGTAGCCATAATCTAGCGGAGGTTCGAAAAATATGTGACAGAGTGGCTATCATAAAAGACGGCAAACTGGTCAGCCAAAGCCGGATATCAGACTTGACCGCCGAAGCAGCACATACTTTTATCATTAACTTTGAGGGCAGATTGCCAGGCTCTGAACTGAATAAGATCAAGGGCGTTAAAACAATTCTAGTTGACGAAAACACCTTACAGGTACATGTTCATGGCAGCCTCGGGCCATTTTTACGAGAAATCGCGAAGTATAACGTTACACGCCTGGCAACACAAGAGCTCAGCCTAGAAGACGAGTTTATGAGATTTTATAAAACAAAGGAGTCGCGCTGATGTTTGGGATAATCAAATGGGGACTATGGCAGCGAAAATGGTTTTTTGTGTGGTGGGCCATTGCCATTGCATCGTTTATCAGCCTGAACCTAGCCTTTTATCCCACATTCAAGAAACAACAAGCTCAGTTAGAGCAGTCACTGTCTCAGATACCAGAGAGCGCAAAGGCTTTATTCTCCGATACTGGAGAATTCGCATCACCAACTGGTTTTTTGAGTAGCCAGGTTCTATATTTTATGTTGCCTATGCTTCTTGGAATCTTCGCTATATCGCTAGGCAGTTCGCTAATAGCCCGAGAGGAGAAGGAAGGGACGATAGAGCTGCTTTTATCGCGACCTATCTCACGTGGGAAGTTGTTGCTAGGGAAAGCAGTAGTAGGTATTGTTTTGCTAGGTGGTGCGGGACTAGTGGCTGTTGCTACAACCGTTGTGCTTGCCAAACTCGTCGACTTGCCTATTTCTAGCACTAATATTTCACTATCAGTAGGTGTATGTACACTATTGGCGCTATCTTTCGGTGCAATTGCCTATATGCTAACTGCTATTGGCAAAATGCGCGGAGCTAGCATAGGCATAGCTACACTTATTGCTCTAGGTGGGTACATAATTGCATCCCTAATTAGTATGGCATCATGGCTAAAATGGCCAAGCAAGCTAATGCCTTTTTATTACTATCACCCTAGTGAAATCTTAGAAGGAAAATATAACTGGAATAACCTACTATTTATTCTTGGTGTTATTGTTTTATCATCTATGGTATCTTATATAGCTTTTCGGAGAAGAGACATAGCCTAGAGATCAACGGACTGCATGGCATCACCACGGATCTTGCCGTCGTCAGAAGTAAACAACACTTTTGCTTCCCATTTACCAGGACCTGGATTTTTGAGCTTAGACTGGCACTCGCCTGAGGTTACCTTGACTGAGTCTTCTGGTCCATAGTTTGCTTGTTTTAGATATACCGCGCAGATACCGGGCTGATTGGATTGAATTGCTGATTTTATAATAATCTCATTTGTTTCAGCATCTTCTTCGATCTCGATTTTTACCGGGACTACAGTAGCTTCTTCACCTTCTTCAGTGATAATTGTCGACGATTCGTGTGGTGAATCGTCTGCTACTGGCGTTTGTTTTTTCTCTGGCTTGGTAGTATCAAATGTTTCCAAGGCTTCACTTTGATCTACATTGGCGGCTTTTTCTTTTTCTAGCTTTGCTGCAATTTGTTTGTCCTGTATGTAATAACCACTAATCCCAATACTGATCGCCAGCAGAGTGACCACAGGAACCATTAGACTTCTTCGCCTAGACATTTTTATAAGTATATTTTTCATCTAACTATAGTAGCCTTTTTACTTAAAGATTATGTATGTAATTAACATTATACCGCTGAGACCGGCCATAAGCACATCCTCTATTAGTGTAACTGTCGACAGAGGAAGCTTTATTATATTGCCTAGGCATGCGCACTGTATTCCTTCTGGATTCTTTGCTAGATATTTCAGAACTCCGTATGAACCAAAACTAAAGATAACCAGCGTTGCTACTTCTCTAAAACCAGATAACAGATTAGCAACATATAGAAAACCTAAAAATAATTCGATAAATGGGTAAATGTAGGTGTATATTTGAGACCTTTTTGCTATAGGATCATACTGCGGAAAAGTCGTGACGAACATTTCGTAACCAATCAACTTGAAACTACCGAATATCACAAAAAAGCCCCCCATAAACCACTCTAGCCATATTTGAAGGTCAAAACCAAGAACAGTACTCATAATTGTTGCACTAACAGCAATAACGGCAAATACACCAGCTAGTTTTAGGTATTCATTCCTGCTTGATACAGCTGGCAACATTACAACGTCATTAAGAGAAGCATGCTCAGGTGTGGTTTGGGGTTCTGTCTTTTCTCTGTGCTGAACGTAGTTATCGTAATACTGCATAAGTTTATTTTATTAGTATAACATTTAGTGCGCACTATGTATTACAATAGCTACAATGGATAATAAACAAATCCGACCACCCAGAATTCGGTATATAGCCATGGTAGCTGTGGCAGTTCTGGGCGTCGGGGTTGTATTCTACCATGCGGTTGAACGCCTAAACTGGGTAGATTCTGTTTATTTTTGTGTAATAACCCTGACAACTATCGGTTATGGAGACATCGTGCCCACAACTAATGCCGGCAAGATATTTACGTCTGTTTATGTAATTGTCGGGATAGGTATTTTTGCGGCTGCTGCTAACTATTTGATAAAACGTGCTGCAATCGACCGGATCCAGAAGCGACAAGATAAACAAGATTTAAAAAAGCAACAAGGTTGATTAAATAAAGGCTTACCAGCCGCCACCGCCACCGCCACCGCCACCGCCACCAGAGAAACCGCCACCACCAGAGAAACCACTAGATCCCGAGCTACTTGGCGGAGCAAACTGAGTAGTGCTGGCTG
>CAZBSC010000014.1:13773-20885 GCA_964494845.1 uncultured Candidatus Saccharibacteria bacterium
GAGAAACCACTAGATCCCGAGCTACTTGGCGGAGCAAACTGAGTAGTGCTGGCTGCGTTGAAGCTACCCAATGAATTTGCTAAATAAACAGTGTTAAATGTACTCCAGTTTCCTTGATACCATTCTGGTGGCTTGTCATAAATGTCCTTGAACTCTGCCGCCCAACTTTTTTCTATACCGAATAACATTGCATATGGTAGAAGCTTTTCAAAGAGTTTGATTTTTGCATTTTTACCGTTACCAATGCGTTCTGCTCCTTTGACGCTCTGTAAAAATTTGATCCGATCTGCTTCTGCCATTTTCATGTAGTCACGGATTCCAAAAAGATAGTCTCGTGTTTCTACTCCTAATGGTGTTCTCGCTGGCATTTTGCTAGCACCTATAAAAATGATGGCTGAAGAAATCAATAGACCAACGCCGAGAAGTGTCCCTAGCCCAGTGAACAACAGTCCAAAACCAAGTGCCACGAAAACAACACCTACTGCCGTAAAAGACTTTCCGGCTATGCTTGGGTCCACTGCAAAATATCCTTTTTCTGCAGCTGATTTTGTCTGCATTTTTGCTAATGCCTGGACGTGAGTGTAAATATTTTTTGCCAAGTCTGCTAACTTTGCCTTGGATCCTACTACAGCATTTGGGCCAAAAAATATCTCTACGACTTTTTTCTGCTCGGGCGTCAAGTCATCAGCAGCTTTTATTAGTTCCAGTTCGTACTCGGTTTTATCCTTCAGTATTTTCTTTTTGACTGACTCGCTTATTACTAAATAACCCGTTACGGCTAATTCTACAACCGTAGCGCTAACGGCTTTTGTATTCATATGCTCGTTAATGATTACGTCTGCTAGTGTTGTATGCATACCTTTCGGGGGCGAATATTGTGGGATTATTATGCCCTTGCCTTTAGGGTCTCGCCCCCTTTTGCGCCATTTTAATGTCACAACTATCAGAGTAATTATCGGCGGTAAAATCACACCTGATACCGCAACAAAAACCAACAGTATTGCAACAAGCGCTGCGGCCCTGTCCGGCTCAAATACCCCTTTGTTGAATCCTATTACAAAACTCAAATTTTCGTATGGTTTTAGATTTTTTGCATCAAATACATATACTGTATTCTCATACTGCACCACATCTTGCTTGGAAATTGTGCAATTCTTGTCTTTGCTACCGTATATCCCGGTAAAACATATTGGATCTTTATTTATACTATTCAAAATTGATTCAGGGACGTGAAGCCTCGCAGTCACCACCCCGAAGGTTTGTCCCCACTGATCACCATTTACATCCCAGTACAGTTCATCGTGATCATCATAAAACGCAACTACATTCTTGACGCTGTAGCTAATGTTGTATTCGGTCTCTCCATGAACATAGCTACTGGCGCTACCGATTTTTAATACTTTGTTGCCACCGCTATCACTAGTGCTAAACTCGTACGGTTTTTTATTCCCATCAGTCACGCTTTCTATTTGCAAACCAAGGCTGTGTTTCTTGTAGGTTTTTGGTATTGCACGCAGAATCCCATGATTTTGATTGTAGCTAGGAAAAACGGCGACAATCTTTTCTGTCACCCTCATGGTACTGACATTTTTGTCTGTCTTGTCTAAATAGTAATCCGCCTCAAAAGATTTAATCGAGAAGTTATTTGTACTTTGTGCATATACTCTGTTCTGGAAAATAAAAGACACTGCCAGCACCGCAAATGTAGCCAAAATAAAAAGTCTCTTCATACAACTTATTGTACTTTACTTATTACGGGAAATACCACGTTTTCTTGCGATATATATCGAACGTGTCGAAAACAATATAATGAAAACTCCGCCCAATATAGCCGGCAAAGTACTACTCCCAGTATTAGCTAACACCTTAGAAATAACATCAGAGGCGGCCTCTGATATACTGTCGACTACAGAATCGCTAACTTCAATCCCAAAACCATTGTCATCCACAATTATGTCATCCGCAGCAGTATCGTCGCCCAGCGAGCCGTCGGTAAGCGAAAAACTAGTCGTAACGACGGTAGCCCCATTGACATTTGCGGTTCCGTAAGTAAACCCAGAGTCGTACCAAGCATTACTAGAACTATCCCCAGGAACAGTTGGTCCAAACTTGCGGTGGGTAAAATCTGACAAGTCTGTGTGCCCATGGTAGTAAATCGTACCATCAACCGAATCTGCGCACGGGATCGTGAAACTGTTTAGTCCCATAGGGTAATCGTAACCCTCTTCTTGCTCTGCCTGGTCAGCCTCAGTCGATGCGGAGAAATCGTCGATTGTATTACAAGTACCGTCTGGGTCTAGAGCAAGTGTCAGATAATTATCGCCTGTGTTATCAAGAATGGTTGCTACATTTGATTGTTCGCTATCTAGCGTCCCATCATCATTGCCGTCACCGCCATTTGGACCAGCATTTTCGATTGCATCATTAACACCATCATTATCATTATCTAGTGGCTGGATTATCGACTGGTCATTTAAGAATGCACTAAATTCACTAGTCGCACCAAAACCATCGGTGCTTCCATCAATCTCCGTTACAGTAGCCGAAATATCATAATCCCCAGTAGTGATGACGCCGGGGTCCAAAGTTATCGTTTCTGAATGATTTGAAACATCTCCTGATACTACTGTCGACCCAAGATATATCTGTCCCTCGCCATTACCAGATGAATCTCCAGTATCATTAGCGAAAAACTCAACTCTATACCCAGTGACCCCGGCATTCGTGTCAGGAATATCTAGATCAAAGTTAACGTCTAGTGAACCAGTACTGGCAGAAGAACTATTAAGTACTGGGAAGTTGAGATAGTCATTCGGGCCATTGTCACTATCACCTGCGTCATTAGGAAATGGTATAGGTGTGTCAGGGGCAAAATTACCATCAGTATCTGCCATCAGCCTAATCCCGGTCGAGGTGCTTTCGAATACTTGGTTGCCTAAGATTGATATATTTGAAGTGTAAAGGCCAAAAGTAGCAAAACCATTTGCAGCTATTCCGCTCATCCCACTACTTACAATTTTATTGCCCTCACCGCTACCCGTACCGCCAATAAGTCCATTAGAATAATCACCAATCACAAATATCCCAAACCCACCGTTACCAAACCCGCCACCAATCGTACCGTTAATATTTGTGCCGACATAATTTCCCTGAACAACTCCGCCACTTCTACCTGATCCAAAACTGAGAAGAACTATCCCAGATCCGGCAAAGTTTCCACCAACTACTGTACCGGCAACTACATTGCGCTCGGTGGCTGAATCTCCACCTATAATTACATTATCGCCACCAGATTTAATACCGACACTAGTATTACCGATTGCACTCAGGCCATCAGCGCTCGTACCTACCAAGTTTCCGATTACTGTTGTGTCATCACCATCAACCGAAATCCCACCAGCACCGTTGTCCGATACGACATTCTCTGCACCACTAGCCGTACCGCCAACTATAGTATCGATACCAGCTGTGCTAACACCAAAATTTGTATTCCCGATACCGCTACTGCCGTTAGCGCTAAGTCCAATATAATTACCCTGAACCAAAGCAGTAGTTGCGCCTGACGCTAGTTCTATTCCCTCTTGATTCCCAGAGATAACATTACGCGCCCCACTTGACGTACCTCCAATAATAATATCGGAAGTGCCGGCATTAATCCCATCGCCTGTATTCCCTAAGTCTGTTGTCCCGGTGGCGTCAACACCAATATAGTTGCCTCGGATTCTAGTATCGCCGGTGCCAGTAGCCAAATATATACCAGTACTATTATTGCCAGATATAATATTACGCTCGCCACTAGTTAGCCCGCCGATATTGGAAACGCTAGAAGTAGCGTCTGCAGTAATCCCGCTGGCACCATTGCCCAAATCAGCCTCACCGTCCACATCTACACCGATATAATTACCAATAATGTCACCGACACTACTCTCCGAGATGGCGATACCTTGGTCATCATTGCCAGATATAATGTTGCGCTCATGTGTACTTTCGCCGCCAATAACCATATTCGCTCCTGCTTGGTATAAATTAATCCCGCTATGGTTATTTGGAATTGCAGTATCACCTGTTGCGTCAGTGCCAATACAATTTCCACTAATTGTTACCGTGCCTGTATCTGCATAAGAACTTATCCCGCCGTACCCTTCATTACCGGAGATCAGGTTGCGATCGGCTGCTGTAGTCCCTCCGATCAATGTATCACCAGAGCTAGATATTGCTACACCAGCATCGCCATTACCCAAGTCAACTAGGCCTGCGTCGTCAAGGCCAAGAATATTCCCTGCAACCACTGCCCCATCCACGACCCCAATATTAACTCCACTTTGTTCAAATCTATTAATTGCAAGCCCTCTAATGGTCACATTATTTGCCGAAACTACCAGTCCAGATGTTGCCCCGGCATTTTGGCCATCAATTTCGATTAAGATTGTACCGGCAAAGCACTCGCTATAGTCACCAGAATTCTCGACAGCGCCTGTCTGACTATAACCATTGATCGTTGTATTCTCCGCAGTTAAAGCAGGAAGTGCCGAAGCTGGTTGGATTGTGTGTACCCCACCACCGGCGATGTCAAATTCTATGGTATCCTCGGCGGCACCAGCAATACACTCACCATCACTAACGCCTGATTCAGTATCATCATTGGCGGATGTTATCGCCTCACGTAAGGTACACTCGCCGTCATCAGCGGTATCATCAGCTGTAGAGTTTACAGTAATAGTTGCTGACCCGTCAGAATATGGGTCACTATACTCACTGGTCGACCCAAATCCGCTGGATAACCCACCGTCAATCTCAGTTGCAGTCATTCTCACTGCAGAATAACCATCTCCAGTTATTGTGTTGCTGAAACTTTCTGACCCAGACCCGGTATGTGTAATGTTTTGAGTGTCAATTAATGTTTTACCATTATCACTAAACGTTTCAATTCTATACTCACCAGCCGGTACATCTAAAGTGTATTCAACATCGGTATTGCCAGCAGATTCTACATAAGTCGACCATTCTGGCTTATTCAATAAATCATTACCGCCTGTGTCCACATCGCCAGCATCATTTGGGTCCCTTATCCCATTGCCCTCAAGGTCAATTTGGGTGTTGTCGTTACGATAAAGACTATTGCCAATTATTGCGTTGTTCGTGGCTGTTGAGTTGACTACAGCAACACCGCCTCCGTTATTTTTAATCAAATTTGCCTGCCCACTAGCAGTACCGCCAATTAGAGTTGACTGTACATGGTCATTGGCATATACACCCTCCCATGCATTACCTAAATCTGTTGTGCCGTCTGCCCCTGTCCCAATATAGTTTCCGCTAATCACGTTATTCAGGGCATTGGCAGTACTATACATACCAATCCCATGATAATCATTGTCTGAGATAATATTGCGTTCCGCTGCTGTTGAACCACCAATCAAGTTGCTATCAGAACTATTTGTGATATTTATTCCACTATTTGAATTACCTAGGCCAATATTGCCCGAAACATCGGTACCTATATAATTGCCCTTAATATTGTTACTGTCGGCGAAATCACCATAGAACCAAATACCATCAGCCTCATTACCGGAGATCACGTTACAAGCTCCCGTGCAATTACCGCCAACCGTCACACCAATAGTACCGCCAACAGTATTAGATGGCGAATTATCGAGTACAATACCATAAGTACCATTGCCGACATCCGCAGTCCCAATTTTATTTGTACCGATATAATTACCCTCAACTGTATTTGAGTCTACTGTTGGACCTGATATAAATACTCCCGCTTCGGTATTACCAGAGATTATATTGCGTGCACTTGAGGAAGTTCCACCAATTACATTACTGTCCGAACCGCCGTCGATCAATACTCCGCTAGATCCATTAGGTATTGCGGTAGAGCCATCACTGCCAACACCAACATAATTACCTTGAATAACATTTGACCCACCAGAGTTAGAAGTAAACATTATTCCAACGCCACCATTACCTGATATTACGTTGCCCTCACCAACCCCATCACCCCCGACTGTGTTACCACCAGGGCCTTCCATTGACGCAACACCTGTTTGCGCATTACCTATATCGGTTACACCATCTGCGCCAACACCTATATAGTTACCCTGCACAAAATTTCCAGTGGTCTGAGCAGAACCATAAAAGAGTACTCCGGTATTTCCATTACCCGATATTACATTTCGTTTAGCTGCCGTTGCACCACCGATCATATTGCCGGTAGAATTTCCGCCTATACGAACACCGTGAGAGTTGCCCCCATCAGCAACAGTACCTGTTGAGCTGGTACCGATATAATTACCTTCTAAAGACACATTATCAACGTCAGTTAAGTAGAATGTTTCATAAGGGATGTCATTGACAATCAATCCTTTTATAACCGTACCGTCGGCTTGGCTACCATTAATATCTATACCATATATCCCAGACTCTCCAGCAGCATCAATCTCGACAGTTAATGTTCCGTTCATAGGGTCAGGAAAATCAGCCGTATTAACAACAGCGTCAGTCTGGGTATATCCATCAATTGTCACCGTCCTGGTAATTGATGGTAGACCAGATGTTATATGGATTGTCTTAAGGCCAGTACCCGAGATGTCAAATTCTATTAAATCGCCAGCTCCACTACCTGCCGCACATTCGCCAACAGCAGCCCCCGAAGCCGTGTCTGTATTAGAGGCAATAATTGCCTCGCGCAAAGTACAAGCACCATCGTTCGCCTGATTATCAGCTGTGGAGTTAACAGTAATTGTAGCTGCGGCATTTACCTTTGAAAGTGACGTCACGAAAAAAGCCAATAATATTGCAGCTACAACCAAATATTTTTTTTGATTTATTATAAACAGTCTCATAACCCTCTTATTACCTGTCAATTATATGCGAATATCGCTTAAGGTTCAATCTATTATTTGGAAAAAAGCTCATTTAAACACCTACAAACTTTTTGATTAATATTGCAAACAAAGACAACATAGTTATGCCTGCAAATATCGCTGGTAAATAATGGCTAGTATTGGATTTCTGTCTAGTATCACTGGGTTTAGCCTGCGAGTTATCGTTTAATCGCGAAACTTTATTTTCGTCCTTTTGGCTGTCGTTATCTTCTTTCGACTGCT
>CAZBSC010000015.1:0-2880 GCA_964494845.1 uncultured Candidatus Saccharibacteria bacterium
CGAGAATACTTCGGCGCCGCCCTCGGTTGCCTCAGCTAGCAGCTTCGGCGTATGGATTTCTGTAAATTCGTTCTCTTTGCAATAGGCTCTAATCGATTCGCAGACTGCTGATTTTACTTTGAAAATATCTTGTTCTTGAAGGTTGCGTAGTCCAATTGCCCGGTTATCAAAAAGCGTATCCAGGTTTTCACTTTTATGTAGCAAAGGTTTGTCGATTTCGATCGGAGGCTCGTCTGTGACGGGGACCAGTACTGTAATCGTGGGATCATGCAGCTCTGCACCGGCTGGCGCCCGCTCTTCTAGTTTTACTGTTCCGGCAACTTCTAGAACTGTTCCTATTTGCATGCCGCGGAGCTTTTCACCCTCTTTTTTATCTTGTATCACTACTTGCATTAGACCGCTGCGGTCACGAACATTAATAAATGTCAGCCCACCAAGCATTCGTTTCTTGTGCAGCCAACCCTGCATAGTTACAGATTTACCGCTGTGACTTTTTGTTTCTTTAGCCAAAACTCTCATTATTTTTCTCCTGTTAGATGATGGTTGTTGCTGGTTGTTTAAATGGGCCGATTGCAGAATAAATAAATTACCACCAGGTTAATCCCTGCCGGCCCGTCTATTATCATTATTCTGAAGATGCAACAACATAACTTTTGTTATTCTACCACTGTTTGCTCATCTGGTGAATCTTTTTTGCTAGTTTTTGCAGTTAGTTTGGTAGTTGGTTCTTCCTCGACGGGCTTTTTGCGTTTGGCTTCATCCTTTTCGGCCTCCATAATTGCTACCGCACGCAAATCATCGTAACTGTCGAACTCGTCGATGATTTGTTTGCCCAGTATTTGCTCGATAATATCCTCGATAGTTATCAGCCCAACAATTTCTTCAAAGTTGTTAACTACCAAGAATTGATGATGTTTGGTTTTTATGAAAGCGTCCAGGACTCGAGCTAATGATTGGCTCTGATTAACATAAAAAACTTCTTTTCTCAGAACGTTCTTTACAAAACCACCAGCACTAGCCGCTAATGCATCCCGCAGATAAAGCGTGCCCACAATATCATTAGGATTTTCATCGTAAACTGGAAACCTGGAATGTCCGCTGTCGTGAAGCTCTTTTAGTAGCACCGGCCCTATCATGTCGTGCGTAGCAACGGTCTTCATAACTCGACGTGGGGTCATAATTTCTGAAACTTTTTTATCACCAAATTGAAGTGCATTCTCTACGATATATAATTCTTCTTTTGTGACCCTGTTATCAATCTGAACTTTTTGTTTTTTTATCAAATCAACTATGTCGCCTTTTGTGTACAGTCCGGTGTGTAAACGGACCGGTTCTATCTTGTTTATCAAATTAGCCAATCGCCGCAACAGTGGCTGCAAACGTTCCAGTAAATAGTGCAAAACTGGCGTTGCGTGCTTGCCTACTTGGACAGAGATATTAGAGACGTGAGACTTTGGCAAGAAATCAAAACAAAGCCAAACAATGAGAATAATAACTACAAGCGCCACTGGCCAAGCCAGACTATCTGCAAGTACAACAAACAAAACGCTGCTGGTTATTATGGTAGTAAACCACAATAGAATT
Organism: uncultured Candidatus Saccharibacteria bacterium; assembly: GCA_964494845.1. Taxonomy (GTDB): domain Bacteria; phylum Patescibacteriota; class Saccharimonadia; order Saccharimonadales; family JAGQNJ01; genus CAYRSA01. The sequence continues at coordinate 1,585 of CAZBSC010000015.1, forward strand.
TGCAGGCTCATTCCATAACTGACCACGCGGTAGAATATTTTTGCCAGCTCGTCTCCAACCCGGGCCTGACGCTTTAGCTCTTTGGCGGGCACATGATTGTAGAGCTTTAAAAGTGAAATACTCAAAATCATTAAAAGGGAAAGAACAATTATAAAAATAAGCTTAACCATACCTATACATATTACACTGTTGTTTGAGTTCGGGCGTAAATCGGATACTATAAGGATACAAAAGGAGAATTAAAAAAATCTATGAGTAAACGTTTTCTTATTATTATGGCCGCATTGGTAGTCCTGTTTATAGGGGTTATCATAATCAACAAGAATGGCAAATCTGACAACTCTAACGGATCTAGTTCGTCACAAGGCACGAACTATATACAGGGGGCTGGAAAAAAAGGGGTCACACTAGTAGAGTTTGGTGATTTTCAATGTCCTGCATGTGGTACCTACTACCCAATAATCGAACAGGTAAAACAGAAATACATTAATGACATTACCTTCCAATTTCGTCACTTTCCCCTTGTACAAATCCACCCAAATGCCATGGTAGCGCACCGAGCAGCCGAGGCGGCTGGTCGTCAGGACAAATTCTGGGAAATGTATAGCCTTCTGTACACAAGACAGCAAAACTGGGTTGACTCGTCAAACCCAACAACAATAATGGATGACTACGCAACAGAGCTTGGGTTGAATATAGACAAATTTAAATCAGACTTTAGCAGTGCGGATGTAAATGATGCGATTTCTGCTGATATTAAACTGGCCCAAGAAGCTGGGGCAAATGGTACGCCTACCCTCGTCTTGGACGGTAAAAAGCTAGATACCCTACCACAAGATTTAGCAGCTTTTAGCAAACTTATCGACGAAGCAATCGCAAATAAAAACTAACTTCGGACTTGTTGGTGGCCAACACACTTGAGTTCAGTTTGAATTTTCTTTACGAGCAGAGCAAAGGAAAGTATATGTGATACTTTGACTGTCCGGCGCAGGAAAAAAATTCAAAAAGGACCAAGAAACCCACTTGCGCAGTCAGCACAACTGGCTGTGCTAGTGGATTGGTGTGTGGGTCACATTAATAGTGCAAGAATTGTTGCCACTCAGGCCGGCGAACTTGTACTGGTATGCGCTCGTTCCGAGAGCTGACAACATTAACAGTTACAGACATAATTCTGATGTCCTTTCTTTGTTTTTGTAGACAAAAGCAAAAACACTTAATACTTTTTGCCCACTTAGATTTTTAATAATTTTTGATTTTTGTCTTCAAACCGCTCGCTCGGCCTTAGAACTGTTGTTA
>CAZBSC010000015.1:2980-10766 GCA_964494845.1 uncultured Candidatus Saccharibacteria bacterium
AGCTTGGTGTGGATCTTTCTGAAACCATCGTCCAATAGTGATAATTCTTCATCAGTTAAATCAGCCAGGTCTACGAAAGTGTTTCTAGCACCTTTTGATGCGTGGATTAGCTCGTCGAGTTGTAAATGTATGACCTTAGAATCTCTGTTCTGAGTGTTTTGAATGATAAAAACCATTAAAAAAGTAACGATTGTAGTGCCGGTGTTTATAACTAACTGCCAAGTATCAGAAAAGCCAAATACCGGACCGCTAATCCCCCAGATGACAATGATAGAGAACGCTAAAAGAAATGCATAAGCACTACCGACAGCGTTAGCAATTTTTGCAGAGATTTTTCTAAAGAATTCTTTCATAGTTTTTGTAGTTTACCTTAAGCATCGTACAATAAATACTAAAGGAATAAAATGCATACCAACGTTTTCGTAGAAATATCCACACTTTTAGTTTTGAGCGCGTTAGTTAGCCTAATCATCCGTGCACTTCGACAGCCCATGATAATTGGCTACATTTTGACTGGGCTGATAGTCGGTCCGTCGCTGCTTGGCCTAGTAAAGTCACCAGAAACTATCGAAGTTCTGGGTAATTTTGGAATCGCTTTATTGCTGTTCATTGTCGGTCTTGGGTTGAACCCACGAGTAATAAAAGAAGTCGGCAAGGTTGCAGTAATCACCGGTTTTGTCCAGGTTGTATTCGCTGCTGGGGTTGGATATTTTATCGTAACAGCCCTGCACTACCCAACAATCGAAGCGATATACATATCACTGGCGATGGCGTTTAGTAGTACGATTATTGTTTTAAAACTACTGAACGACAAACGCGAGCAAAACAAACTTCATGGGAAAATAGCTGTTGGTTTTTTGATAGTCCAGGATCTTTTAGCTACGCTGGCTTTAGTCGTAGCGTCGGCTAGTGCTAGCGGGAAAGTTAGCTATGCGGATGCCGCTGCGCTAGGTCTGAAGGGAATAATGTTAGGCGCTGGGGTGTTTTTGTTTGCTTTGGTCGTTATAAAACCTATGACAAATTTTTTGTCAAAATCGCAGGAACTGTTGTTTTTGTTCTCGGTTGCTTGGGGGCTGGGAATCGCGACTATATTCTACGAGATCGGGTTTTCTCTAGAAGTTGGGGCATTGCTTGCAGGTGTTGCACTGTCCACGATGACTTACGCCCAAGAAGTTGGAACGCGCCTAAGGCCGCTTCGAGACTTTTTCATAGTAGTATTTTTTATAGCGCTGGGCGTAGGAATCCATCTAGATACCGTGGGAGGATTAGCAAAAGACGCTTTGATATTATCGCTATTTGTTCTTTTGGGGACACCCCTGATAGTAATGGCCGTGATGGGGGTGCTAGGATATACAAAAAGAACCAGTTTCAAATTGGGTTTGTCGGTTGCACAGGTCAGTGAGTTTTCACTGATATTAGTTTTGTTAGGCCTAAAAAATGGCCAAATCAGCCAATCAGCCGTAACACTAACTACAATGGTCGCCGTCATAACTATTGCTGTTTCTTCTTACCTAATAACTTATTCAGAAGGAATATATAATTATTTTGGCAAATACCTAAAACTATTTGAGCGAAAGAAGGTTAAAAAAGAACTCGAACGTCATCATCGTTATGATGCGGTCCTTTTTGGATACCGACATGGTGGGAGCGAATTCGTCAAAGTTTTCGAAAAAATAGTCAAAAACTATATTGTCGTAGATTATGATCCCGAAGCCATTGACCGAATGGAAAGACAGAATATACCGTACTTATACGGTGACGCCACCAACCCGGAGATGATAGAAGAAATAAATCTAGAGCACACGAAAATTATTGTTTCAGTTATAAACGACTACCCTAGCAATGTATTGCTACTAGAAGAATTAGAAAAAATAAACCCAAATGCAGTTATGATTTGTCATGCAGATAATATCCGCGAAGCAGTAGACCTATATGGACTTGGTGCCAGTTATGTCGTGATGCCGCACTTTGTTGGAAACCAAAAAATAAGTGCCTTCATCAAGAAGAATGGTCTTAAAAAGGCCGAGTTTAAAAAATACAAGGAAAAGCATATTACCTATCTACAATCGCACTTCGAAGAGGTTCTTCAAGATTCGTAAAGCCTGTGTTGTTTAATATAATCTGCCACTGACTGGTCTAGACCTCCTGGTGCTTCCCCTATTCTTAAAGAATTTTTTTCTTTTGAAGACGAAACTACCGGCCAAACAGCTGGCAAAACCACAAACTTTGTTTGCGGGTGATGTTTTTTAAGGTCGTTAACTATTTTTTGTGTATTTTTCTCTTCAGAGTTATTCCTTAAAACTGTACAAATATTCATTTCATTAAATAGCAAATCGCTGTCTTCCCAACCTTCAACATGACTTAGTGTGTCAGACCCGATAATGTACCAATACTCACTGCCGCTGAACTGACTATCGAGATAATCCAGAGCATACTTTGTTGTTATGTTATTAGAATCCACGTCGGCAATGCGAATACCCGGATAATCTTTTACGGCAAGTTTCAGCATATTTGCTCTGTGATAAAAGTCAGCAACGTCCTGTTTCCTGTGTGGTTTTTTTTCTATAAAAATAACTACCGAATCTAAATCTAGCGCACCCAACGCAACAATGCACGACTCGACATGGCCCCGATGAACCGGATCAAAAGTACCGCTAAATATTCCAATTTTTTTCTTAAACATCTAGTGCGATTCCTTCGCAGCATTTAGGCTTCGCCTCATAAGACAAACCTACGGTTTTTCTCATCGCGCCGGCAAAATGGAATACATTTTGGTCGGGCTGCTCTTTTCCCTTAAACATCTAGTGCGATTCCTTCACAGCATTTGGTTGGCATATGACAGGCGGGGCAGACGAAGTGTCCGTGCATCGGCTGGATTGGGTAATGGCCACAATTGTCACAGAAAAGCTCTGGAGCTTTTTCCTTCACTAATTCTTGGTAAACTTCATCGCTATCCATATATTAATGGTAATTATAGACTAGGCTGCACTTTGTTCGAGGACTTTTTTCCTTGGTAGCCTGAACTCTAAAACGGTAGCATCCGCTTGTTCGCGTGTCTCAATCTTGCCTTCGTTTAATGTCTTCCCGCTACAAATATCTACCGTATAGTTGCATTTCGGACATTGCCAACACTCTTTTTTCACGACCTGTTTTTTAGGTACAGACTCCTTGCACTTGATGCAGCGAATTTTGCCGTCAAGAGATATGCTCTCTGACCCCGAACTACCACTTTCGCCTGATTCCCTGTTGCTAGCTTCTGCTAACTCTTTTTCCATAGATGATGGGCACGAGGATGAAACAGCCGTACGTTGAGCATTTTGACGAGCCTGTTCAGCTAAATCATGATTTCCGTTTTGGATATGTAAACGAGCGTTCTCTATATGTCTGGCAGCAACTTCACCAAAAACCTTTGGGTTTATGGTAGTATCTTCCATTGCCTTTTCAACCATATTTTCTTGAGACAGTTCGTGCAAGCGTTTTACGGCCTGAATTGGTGTTTGGATAGTATCAACCTCATTTATTAGCTGGTCTGTTATTTTGTCTACTAATGGTTGTAGGTCCGCTTCGCGTTGATGGCAAAGCTCTAAATACTTCAAGTAGTCTTGTCGCTCTTTAGCCTCGCCAAAGAACGTGCCGCCTGCATGGCTGTCATAAAGTTTCACCAGATCAATAACTCCATTTGGCATAAGACTTTTATGAATTAGTATTGGCGTATCGATTATTTCTGCGGCTGATTTATCACGAAAATCTACGCCCAAATCTGCGCCCATGGCTTCGACGGTATTTTTGTCATGCTGTTCGCCCCCCGGGCTAGCAACACCGGCAACAAATGCTGACTCCATGGTTAGGCCGCCTGATTCTAATGTCGTGGATTGTATCGAGCAAGACATAGTATCCACAAAAAATCCTGCATCTGCTAGCTCTTGATCAGACATATTATCAGCGCAGCGTGATATTACAACAAAGCAATAATCCTCTAATGCGCCTTGAGCCAGCAAGTCTTTAATCCTGAATCCATTACGCGTCTCAGCTTCTGCACGCTCTTTAATCTGCCACGATTCTGAAGCGTGCCTCAGTGCCATTTCATAAACACTTTTCAGCTTTTGACCATGCTGCAATAACTCGCCGTCTTTCCCGACCTCAATACCCACCTTCATGACGTGTCCAGCCTTTATGGTGCGCTCGACCATATCGGTGAGTATGTCGGTCATAATCATGTTTCTTGCAGAACTATCGCCCCAAGCGGCCCAGTGAATTGCATCTCTCAGATTTTCTGATTCAACAGGCTCATTGCTAACCTCGGGCGACTTCAAAATTTCTGCCCCAGAAAGCGCACTGGAGCCAACAGAATGCATAAACCTCTCAGCTTGTTTCGTGGACCATAAATCTGTTTGCATTTCGGGTACGACAAAAACTTGTTGAATTGCTTCTGATGATTGAATTATTTCTGCTGTTTGTGGCATAAAGAAAAACCTGCTCGGGTGCTCCGGCAGGTTGTTTATTTGTTGCGCTCCTGCTCGGGAGACTTTTATTAGCTAGATCGGACTTTAACCCTTCGACAAACTCAGGGTAAACCGTTGCGGCACAGTATAGGAATCTCACCTATTTCCAGCTTTTGATTGTTAAACTAACTTTAGCTTATCACACTACGCTTACGCTATATGTAGTATTTTTGTATGATTAGATTACGCTAAATAGCAAAACCACAACTCCGAGCACAATACGGTAATAGCCAAAAATATCTAAGGTGTGTTTGGACAGAAACCTCAGCATAAACTTTATTGCAAATAGCCCGCTCAAAAAAGCAGCCAGGATTCCAGATAAAAAAATACCCTTCTCACCATTTATATTACTTATTGCTGATCCGCTTAATAAAGTGTCTAGTATTGCCCCGAACATAATTGGGATACCCAGCAAAAAAGAAAATCGCGTTGCATCTACTCTGTCAATGTTGGTCAATAATCCAGTTGTGATTGTGGCGCCCGAACGTGAAACTCCAGGAATAATTGCAAAAGCTTGGGCCAAGCCAACTGCCAGTGATTGCTTAATAGATACATCTGCTAATTTGGTCTTCGCTTTAGCTTTCTTTGCATACCACTCGACTATTAGCATGATGCACCCTGCCACAATGAGACTAGTGGCTACAAGCCTGGACGAGCGAAAAGCTGACTCGGCGGTGCTTTTTAGTAAAAATCCGAAAATTGCAGCAGGGATCGTAGCTAGAACTAAAAGCCACGCTAGGCGAAAAAGTTTGGCTTGTTTATTAAAGATTGCTCTAGCAAGCTCTAATACTTCTCGGTGGAAATATAACAATAGAGCGCTCAACGTTCCGATATTGAGTGCCATATCAAATATAAAGCCGGCTTGGGGAGATAGACTAACACCAAGGAAATCATGGAATAAAATTAGATGCCCACTACTAGATACTGGGATAAACTCTGTTAGACCTTGCACTAGCCCTAATATAATCGCCTGTAGAATACTCACTTAGATTATTTTACTCTCTTTTTTAGTTCTGACAGCCTGGGCATAAAACTCTGGGCTGCTCCATCAAGGCCCAACACTTTCAAAGCTCCGATTAGCACATAGAGCCCGTCTAGTTCATGGGCTTCAATAGTGCCGTTTTGTTCTGTTTTAGAAAAAAAGTAGTCAATTTTTTTCACTAACCACTTTTCTTCTTTTTCGCTTACATTGCTGATTTGCAAACTTGGCTTTTCAACTTGCTTAACAACCTCTAGAGACCTGGCTGACTTGTCGCGTTTTTCTAGATGACCTCTTTTTATCAAATTATTAACGTGCAAGGCTACTGTTGCCACAGAATTATAATTACAACCTTGCATTATCTCTCTGTAGCTAGGACTATAGCCATGCTCAACTATAAATTTTTCAATAAATACTAGTGTTTCCTGCTGTTTCTTGGTGGGTCGAATTGATTTGCCATTTGGCTCCATCACGCCATCCTAACTTTTCTACCCGGAGCAAAAACCCAGTATTTATACCAACCGTAGTTCCATGCATAGAAGAAGGCAGCAGATACAAATTGGCCGATATAGGGCGACACGCCAAAGTAATCTTTGAGAAAGCGAATAATTAGATAATCAACAACAAAATTGACCAAAGTCAGAACAAAGTAGCGTTCAGTCACTACTGTCAATCTCTTGTGTTTACCGCTCGACCTGAATACCCACGTGCGCTCGAGAATAAAGTTAACGCTAATTCCTACAAGATTTGCGGTAAGTTTTGCCCACCATAACGACATTCCAAATACTTGGTCACAAAGTGCGAATGTAAGATAACCAGACCAAAACCAGGCTCCGCCAGTGACAGAATAAGCGATAATTCGTGTAATTTCGCTATGAAGCTTTTTGGTTTTTTGCTTGGTTTCCATGGCGGTTATTCTTTATTGTAACAGATTGGGCAACCGCTATACCGGCCAACCCCCACCATAGTAAAGATATTGTATCGTCCATCCAGGCGTGAGATACAAAGTTTATAAAAACCAATCCAGCCAAACTAGCCAGCAGTACTCTAGCCAAGTCCTGGTCGCGTTTTTTGTACAAGTCTTTACCTACTAAAATAATGATAAAGATAAATATAACTAAGCCAAAAACACCTGTTTCTTGGGCAACTTGAATATAATAATTTTCTGCAATTTTGGGGTTTGCCCCGCGTGCAGATGCAGGGCCTGCACTACCGAGGCCCTGGCCAAGAGGGTGATTCAACACATCTCGGGCACCTTTGGCGATTGCGTTAGTTCGCGCAGCGTTACTGCTCTGTACGGACTGAGAGGTTTCATCGGTGTGGAAAAACGTATTTTGAATATAATCGTTATTCCTGAAAGCAAAAACGGTCATAGATACAACCAAAACGATGCTGCAAGCAAATAGCAGAATATTCCTGGCCACTTTTTTTGATTTTATCGTTAATAAAACCCAAACAAACAGACTGATTAACGCACCGACCCATGCACTTCTAGAAAATGTGTTGAACAAAACATACACAGCCCCGAAACCAACCAAGCCAATTATTAACCTCTTGCGTTTAATGCCGTACCAATAGTCGACTAGAAAAGTTATAACAAAAACCAGATAGGCTCCAAGTGGGTTGGGGCCACGTAAAAATGATTGAATGCGCACGTAGTCTGACTTCGAATCTATATTTTGGAATGCCGGCACTGTCTGACCGCTATATCCGAAGTGGCTTAGAAAATTTTTGTCTAGAACAGTCTGCTGTAAAACACCGAACAAAACAACGATAGTGGCCGGTGTTAAAACTGCATGCGCCCAATAACGTTTCAATAAAGAACTTTTACTAGCTATAGCCCAGACGACTACAAAAAATAAAAAATAGCGAAGGCCAGCAAGGGCTCCGAATATTAATGGCTCTATAACTAAAACCCCTGAATAATAACCATAAAGCGTACGAAGAAGCGCCAATAGTGCGTATAGGCATATCAGTAAAAATAATCCAGACCCGAACAATTTCTTTCGTAATTTACCGTGCTGCAACAATAAAGCAACGCATCCGACCGACAGACCAAAAATAATTATCTCTTTCCAAATACGAAAAATGTCAATATGACCAAAAGTGCTTCCAGCCCAGGTAGTAAAAAACGCGTGAAACGGCAATAACACAAAAATACCTAGACAAATATAGGCCATGTAATCGGCTGGGCTTCTGTGGTTTTTGGTTGCTAGTTTGATGCTCATAGGTGATATCATATCTAGTATATATGAAGAATAATGCTTCGTTCCTATATAGCCTGTTCCTTATCGTGTCCGATGCT
>CAZBSC010000015.1:10866-18449 GCA_964494845.1 uncultured Candidatus Saccharibacteria bacterium
TATGAAGAATAATGCTTCGTTCCTATATAGCCTGTTCCTTATCGTGTCCGATGCTCTTGCCCTAATAACCGCTTTTGTTGGCGCATACATATTACGCGTCAGCCTAGACAACAGCCCAATCGTTAACCCCGTAACAGCGCGAACCTACCTATCAATACTTATCACTCTTTTGCCTTTTTGGGTTCTCATTTTTGCATTAATTGGACTATACAATCGTTCTATCTACGAAAAACGGTTTAATGAAATCGGTAGACTGTTTGTTGGAACGGTCGTTGGGACGCTATTTGTTGTTAGCTACGCATATTTTAGCAACGAGCCAATTTTTCCCGCAAAACTGGTTCCGATTTACGGTTTTGCATTGACGTTTGCACTACTGGTACTTTTTAGAAATATTGCCAGGCTAATCCGCAGATTACTGTTTGGTTACGGTGTCGGCATAAGTAACGTGTTGATAGTTGGCGACACGTCGGCAACATTCGAGCTCATTGACTGGCTGGCCACACCTAGGATCTCTGGATATAGAGTTGTTGGGATCGTTGGTTCAACCGGAAAAAGATTCCGAAATATAAAACAGTATGCTTCATTCAACAGTGCCGTTAAAGCCATTGGGAAAAATAATATTCATAGCATTATGCAAACAGAACTATTTGCGGAAACACCCAAAAATGACGAGATTCTGTCGTTCGCACAAAATAACCACGCCGCATATAGATTTATACCTGGTAATTCTGAACTATTCGTAGGTAATATTGACGTTGAATTATTCCAATCTTCGATACCTATGATTGCCGTTCATCAAACCGCGTTAATTGGTTGGGGAAGAATTGCCAAGAGAATTTTTGATTTGTTCGTCTCGGTTATTGCAATTGTAATACTCTCGCCACTTTTGCTACTCATATCTATAACTATATTTATTTTTGACCCAGGACCAATATTTTTGCGGCAAAAGCGGGTAACGAGATTTAATAATATATTTAGAATATTCAAGTTCCGGACACATAAGAAAAAGTACAATACTTTGTCACCAGAACAAGCGTTCGCCAAAATGGGCAAGCCAGAGCTAGCAATTGAATACAGAGAAAATGGTGATCAACTGGAAAATGATCCCCGAATAACACGGATTGGAAAGTTTTTACGCAGAACAAGTCTCGACGAACTTCCACAACTTTTTAATGTTTTAAAAGGCGACATCAGCCTGGTGGGCCCACGAGCGCTAGTTCCTGAGGAAATTGATATGGCAGCCCAGAAAAACAATATCGTCAGCGTAAAATCAGGAATAACTGGGTTTGCTCAGATATCGGGTCGTAGCAACATAAGTTATGAAGAACGCAGAAAATTAGACCTCTACTACGTACAAAACTGGAGCTTCTGGCTTGATATTACGATTTTGTTCAAGACTTTGCGTGTAGTGCTTGGTCGCAGCGGAGCAAGATAACCAGCATGAAATCTAATATGAAAGTTGCAATTGTTCATGATTGGTTTGTTGGTGGTGGTGCCGAGATGGTTGTCCTTGAGATCCATAAAATGTTTCCTGATGCACCAATATACACGTCTTATTGCTCTCCAGCATGGCGTGAAAAACTTTCTAGCGCAAAAATCGTAACTAGCTATATGCAGAAATGGCCGTTTCCTATACTAAGAAAGTTTTTGCCTGTCTTGCGCCAAAGATGGTTCGAGAGTTTAGACCTAAGCCAATTCGATTTGGTGATTAGCAGTTCCGGTGCAGAAGCTAAAGGAATAAAAGTGCCTCCAGGTGTTATTCACATTAATTATTGCCACGCCCCTACCCACTATTATTGGGCCAGGTACGATGAATATATACAAAACCCTGGATTCGGTTTTCTTGATCCCCTAGCCCGAATTGGTTTGAAACTATTTCTTAAGCCCATGAGAGCTTGGGACAAAAAGGCCGCCGGACGGCCAGATCATATTATCGCTAATTCTAACTTTACTGCCTCCCAAGTAAAAAAATATTATGGACGTGAATCGACCGTTATTCACCCCCCGGTTGATGTTACTAGTTTCGCGCCAAGCAAAAAGACTACAAGGCACGGCTTTGTAATCACCGGCAGACACACTCATTACAAAAGATTCGACCTTGCAGTTGCTGCATGTACAAAATTGAGCCTACCGTTAACAGTCGTTGGTGACGGCCCAGAAAAGCATAAATTAACAAAGCTTGCTGGCCCAACCATAACCTTTGCAGGATTTCTAGATAGAAAAGAAGTGATAAAAAAAGTCCAATCAGCCGAGGGATTTATTTTTCCAGGAACAGACGATTTTGGTATATCTGCCGTTGAAGCGTTGGCTGCTGGCACGCCAGTAATCGCCTATAAATCTGGTGGCGCACTAGACTACATCGCAGACGGAAAAACTGGAATGTTTTTTAATGAACAATCCGTTGATTCACTATCATCTACGCTTAAAAAATTCTTGTCTAAAAAATTCGATAATAAAGTTGTCGCAAATTCAGTGGGCATGTACGGAGAATCATCTTTCCGGAAAAAATTCGAACAATACGTAAATAACGTGATTGGAGATTAGACCATGTGTGGAATTGTTGGTTATGTTGGGCTAAAAGACGCTACTGGCCCCGTTATCTATGGGTTAGAAGCTTTGGAATACCGAGGCTATGACTCGGCAGGTATTGCTGCTGTAGAAGCAGGTGGAACTATTTGCACCAAACAAGTTGGTGCCGTGGCAAATGTAAAAAAACTCCTCCAGGAAAAAACAGCAGTCAAAAATAATACTGCAATCGGCCACACCCGCTGGGCCACACACGGCGAGCCATCAATATTAAATGCACACCCACACTTCAACACCGACAAAACTATTTTTGTAGTTCACAACGGTATAATCGAGAATTATCAGCAAATACGCGAACACCTACAGAAGAAAGGCTATAACTTTATTTCGGAAACCGACACCGAAGTTATCCCTCAGTTAATTGATTGGCATTTACGAAAGTCTAAGTCATTCGAGAATGCTTTTGCTGCAGCAATAAAAGAGCTTCGCGGAGCTTATGCAATTGCTGCGGTCTACTCGGGAGAACCCGATGTTTTATACGCCGCCCGGCTTTCTAGTCCGCTGGTTATAGGCGTTGGTAAAAAAGAATACTTCGTCGCTTCTGACGCGTCGGCAATACTAGACAAAACAAAAAAAGTTATATATCTGGATGATTACGACATTGCAAGAATGACACCAAAAAAACTTTCTCTAACCAACACGAAAGACAGCAAAGAAATTGTGCGCACAGAACATTTATTGGACTATGACGGTGAGACCGCAAAACTCGGTGACTTTCCTCACTTTATGCTGAAAGAAATTTACGATGCACCCAGTACGATTATTTCAGCGACCCGTGGCCGCGTAAAGCCAGAGACTAATAGCATTCGTTTAGGCGGGCTGATGAACGTTCAGCAGCAGCTTCGTTTTGTTGACCGTATAGTAATTGTTGCCTGTGGGACATCCTATTACGCGGGAATGATTGGCGAATATTTGATTGAAGAATTAGCCGGAATCCCAGTCGAAGTTCAGCTGGCATCAGAGTTTAAATATCGGCATGAGCCTTTTTCTCGTGGCACTGCCGTTTTGGCAATATCGCAATCTGGCGAAACCGCCGATACAATCGCCGCACTTAAAAAAGTGGAAGAGTACGGAGTTCTCAGACTGGGTATAGTTAATGCGGTCGGCTCAACGATTGCCCGAATGACAGACGCAGGTGTATATTGTCACGCCGGCCCAGAACTATCGGTTGCCTCGACCAAGGCATTCATTGCACAAGTTACCATTCTCACTGAAATTGCTCTATTTTTATCAAAAGAACGCACCAAAGACTTCAAACCACTACTTTCAGAGCTAGCTTCTATTGGTCCGAAGATCGAAATGGTTCTATCAGAAGCCGAAAACATTAAAAAAATTAGCAAAAAATACGCGCATCACAGAGACTTTCTATATATTGGACGAGGCTACGCCTACCCATGCGCTCTAGAGGGAGCCTTAAAACTCAAAGAGTTATCCTACATCCACGCAGAAGGTTATGCTGCAGGAGAAATGAAACACGGCCCGCTAGCGATGATTGACAAGGACTTCCCGACCATGGCGATTGCCACTGATGCCGAACTCGCCGAAAAAACATATTCAAATATGGAAGAGATTCGCGCCCGCAAAGGTCCAGTTATTGCTATAGCTACGAAAGGCGATAAGCAAGCAGCAAAATTAGCTGACGACCATATATATATTCCCAATTCTTTGCCACAAACTCAACCGATTTTGATTGCGATAGTTTTGCAGTTATTCGCCTACTACGTGGCGGTCGAAAAAGGATTAAATGTCGATAGGCCACGAAATTTAGCAAAATCTGTTACGGTAGAATAGATATATGGAAGAAATATTCAAAGCATACGATATACGCGGAAAAGTTGGGTCTCAGCTAAATGCTGATTCGGTCGAAAAAATTGCCAGAATCTACGCCGATTGGTTGCCTACCAAAGGAACTGTAGCGGTTGGTCACGACATGCGTCCTGACTCGGCAACTTTAGCTGATGCCTTTATGAACGGGCTTCAAAAACAAGGTTACGATGTTTGGGATATTGGTCTGGTCACTAGTGACATGATTTATTTTGCTGTTGGAAAATGGGACTTGGCCGGTGGCGCAGTAATCACCGCCAGCCACAATCCAGGAAATGACAATGGGATAAAGTTGTACCGCGACAAGGTCGTTGCAGTAGGGCTAGACGCTGGACTAGGAGAAATTCGAGATCGATTCATGGCAGATAAAATACCTGGGCCAGTTAAGCAAGAAGGTTCAAGGCAGTCAAAAAAAATAACAGATGAATGGGTTTCGCATTGTTTAGAATTCGTTAGTGAACTTTCACCTTTTGATATTGCTATAGATGCCGGCAACGGAATGGCGGGTGAAATTTTGCCACATATTTTGCCAAAGTTACCTTTCAAAACAAAAAATATGTATTTTGAAATAGATGGCACATTCCCAAATCACGAAGCCAACCCGCAAAAAATCGAAAACCTTAAAGATCTGATAAATGTTGTTCTTCAGGAAAAAAAGGATCTTGGAATCGCTTTCGACGGAGATGGAGATAGAGCCGTACTAATAGATGACAAGGGTCGGCTGGTTCTAGGGACAGATCTTTTGACGATGATTGCAAAACTATACTTGGACAAGTTTCCGGGAGCAAAGATTGTTCACGATGTTAGGACCAGCAAAGCCACTACAGAATTAATCGCTCAGTGGGGCGGCAAGCCAGTGAGAACAAAGGCTGGGCGTGTTAGCATAGGTAGCCTAATGCGTGAAGTCGGGGCGCCTTTCGGCGGAGAATGCACAGGGCATATGTTCTTTACAGAAAATTATGATGCTGACTCTGGATTAATAACTGCCCTTGTAGCTCTACAGGCCCTATCCGACAGCGGCAAGAAGCTGTCAGAACTCGTGGACGAATATAGACTGTATGCAATGTTGCCAGAAATAAATATTGAAACCAATCAAGATAAAGACACTATATTCAAAAGACTTGCAGAGACGTTTGCTGATGCAGATTTAGACCGACTTGATGGACTCACGGTTACATATCCTGATAAATGGTTCAACCTGAGAGCCAGTAACACAGAGCCCATCATGCGCCTGAATGCCGAGGCGAATAACCAGAAAATATTAGAAGAGTTTGTTGCAAAAGTCACCTCGGTGATAGAAGCCAAATAACTGCTATAATAAATCAGATGAAAAATATTTTAGTTACAGGCGGCGCGGGATTCATTGGGTCTAATTTTGTTCATTACATGGCAAAAAAATATCCAGATTATAAAATTAGCGTTGTTGATGTCCTGACATATTCTGGTGACCAAAACCGCATCAAGGGTCTTGGTGATAAAGTTAGTTTTCACAAAGCTGATATTAGTGACTTCGATGCCATAGATTCCCTGATGAATGGCGTAGATTGGGTTGTGCATTTTGCGGCCGAGACTCATGTCGATCGGTCTATTGCTGATCCAGGACCATTTCTAAAAAGCAACATTATGGGGACCGACGTCATGGCGCGCGTTTCAATGAAACACAAGGTGAAAAGGTTTCATCATGTTTCAACCGACGAAGTCTTTGGCTCACTAGAACTAGGTAGCGATGTACGTTTTAACGAGAAAACACCTTACAGCCCACGCAGTCCATATGCAGCTTCAAAAGCCTCTAGTGACCATATCGTGCGGGCCTACGGCGAAAGCTACGGGCTCCCCTTTACCATAACAAACTGCTCTAACAACTATGGCCCTTGGGATTCGCCCGGGCGAGTTATACCAGTCTTCATAATAAATGCGATCGAAAACAAACCCTTGCCAATCTACGGCAACGGAAAGGCAGTTCGTGATTACCTGTTCGTAGAAGACCACTGTTCGGCTATAGACTTAGCTTTGCATAACGGAGAAGTTGGTCAAACATACTGCGTTGGTGGTGCTGCGCAGAAGAACGGGATTGAGGTAGCCGAGGCTATTTTAGAAGCCCTGGGTAAGCCAAAAGATTTAATCGAATTTGTCACTGACAGACCAGGACATGATATGCGCTACGACATTGACCCCACCTACATAGAAGAAACTTTAGGCTGGAAACAAAGTGTTTCATTCCAAGAAGGGATAGCCAGGACGGTAAACTGGTACAAAGAGAACCTTGATTGGCTCAAAGAATATAGCCAGCGCTTAGATTTAATGCGTGATAGTGAAATGTATAAAACTAAAGAAAAGAGCAGCTAGCATGGCGTCTGTATCCACCACAGAATTTACCGCCCATACAACGGACATTCCTGGATTGATTTTTTTTGATGTCACTAGCGTTGGTGATGATCGAGGGTGGTTTCAAGAAAAGTTTCACAAAGACAAGTTAGTAAAGGCTGGAATCCCCGAGAATTTTCAGGTAGTTCAGAACAGTCTGTCGTACAACAAGCAAAAAGGCGTTGTCCGGGGTTTTCATGCAGAGCCCTGGGATAAATATATATCTGTTGTAAAAGGAAAGGTTTTCGCTGCATACGTTGACCTACGCGAGGGTTCTAACTTCGGAAAAGTAGAGACAATAGAAATTACACCAAACAAAGCTGTTTTTTTACCAGAAGGCGTAGCAAACTCGTTCCAAACGTTAGAAAACGAAACATACTACTTGTACAGTGTGAACAAGCATTGGAACGCTGACGATTACGACAAATATATGTTTGTGAACTTGGGTGATCCAGATTTAAATATTCAGTGGCCTATAGCACTTGCAGGCTCTGTTATGTCTGACCGTGATAAAAACCACCCGCAACTAAAAGATATAATTCCCATGAAAGTCGGTAACTAATGGACCAGTCAAAAATTCTAATTATTGGGGCGAATGGTCAGTTAGGCTTAGCTCTAAAAGCACAGTATCCTGAAGCACAGACAGTTGATATTGACGAACTAGATATTACAGATAAAAAGTCTGTCGATAGTTACGACTGGTCGAAAGTTGATATCGTACTGAACGCAGCTGCCTATACAAACGTTGATGGCGCCGAAACCCCTGAGGGTCGCGTAGCAGCCTGGAAAGTAAATGCTACCGCTGTCAA
>CAZBSC010000016.1:0-16773 GCA_964494845.1 uncultured Candidatus Saccharibacteria bacterium
ATAGCTTCATGAAGAGGAGCAACGTTTTTTTTCATAATTTTAATAAATTTG
The DNA here is from genome assembly GCA_964494845.1 of uncultured Candidatus Saccharibacteria bacterium. GTDB lineage: Bacteria > Patescibacteriota > Saccharimonadia > Saccharimonadales > JAGQNJ01 > CAYRSA01. Next base: position 52 of record CAZBSC010000016.1, read on the forward strand.
GCTGAGCATACAGGTCTAGTACAGTTTAACAGGTTAAAATGGGACAAATGAGACACGAAACGCATATATCCTGAGTGTCTCGTTTTTAGAGGATGATTTCAGTACCGTCCGGAGCTTTATAGGTTTTACTGAAGCCTTCTGGGCTAACGTCGCTACTTATTGGCTTCTTCTTCAACTTTCCGCTCTTGATAACCAACTCTTTCATGGCTTCTTCGCCCTCATAGGCCTTCACGCGCCCGTTCAAGTACCCAAGCCGATAAGATATGCCATCGCTCATTAATCGCCAGTTTGTATCGCTAAGGGCGGTATCAACTAGCTTTTTCAATGTCTTTCTGCTGTCGTTATCGTTTCGATCGGGCTTACTGTCTAAACAGCTGAAGCCGACACACACATCTCGACCCATTTCAGGTTTATCTAGGTGAAATTCAATGTAGCCAGCCTTTTCTAGCACTGGTGAAAGTAGTGGCACTAGCTCAGCAATCTTTGGCTTCTTCATTTCCTTTACGGCATCATAAACATGCTTGTTATCTTCACGTTCCTTAATCTCTCGACCAAGTTGGGCCATATCTTCAAAGCCTTTGCGTATTGCAAATAGATGATCGCGAAATTCTTTGTCCTCTAGGCAGTAATGGATTCTGTCTTTGGCAAAGTCTGGGTCAGGTTTTTCTTTCTTAACAGATAAGTCCATTTTTTCTTTGAATATGTGCTTACATGACGTGCAGGTATAGGTAATAGTAATAGTGCTCTTAGTTTTGATGGTTTTATGCGTAACTTCAGATTTACACTTGGGGCATAAGGTAGGTTTTACTTTCCAAGCGGTGCCGTCTTCCCAGAAAGCACTATTTTTATCGCAGTGGGGGCATTTGAGCATAAACAGCACTTCTTCTGGGTCGTCATACTTAGCGTTTTTATTGCGGTGCATCAGGGATTTATCTATGATTCGAAGCCCGTGCTTGCCGCAGTGATGGCAATAGGGCTCCTCGGTTAGACGAGCTGATGCTATTTGCTCGTCTTTAGCTTCGTCCCGCTCCATCCATTCAAGTATTCTTTGCTCACGCTTTTCATATCTTAAGAGTAGCTCCAAACCTATAACTTGCATATAGAAAGCATTCAGAACTAGTGCGTTGCCAGGACGGTCAATTGTATCGTCTTTAGGAAGTTTTTTAATTAAATCTGCGTGGAATTTATCATAATGGCCGATGTGATCGCGAGCATAGTCAACCGTAAATCGGTCGTACAAATCTTCGTAATATTTGCGCTCTTTGAGGTGGGTGTACATATAGTAATTGTACATTTCACTAAAGAATTGATCTACAAATACTAATTAATAGTAGGTGCATATTTCTGTGCGAGCATAATAATGCTCGTAAAGAAAGACAGGAAGCACACAAGCAAAGGACGAACACTATTGTGTAGCTTGACGAACTACTAATATTTTGCTATGCTAGAATTATGAATGACTTAAATAACTTCGGAGGGTTCAAAAAATTCGTAAAGAGTGCGACTCGTATTATTGATAAGATTTCGATAACTACTGGTGGCGCCTTAGGCTTTTCTACTAGCTTCTCTAATGACCACAAACTTCAGGATTATTCTGGGGTAGTTTTGTACTGGAATGACCAGTCTCAAGATATTGGCGTTCGATTTGTAGCTACTGACGAAGATGGCTCACTTAAGCTAAAAGCCAATAATAATGGGAATGGTTACACGGTGAACGCTAAGTCATTCTTTGTAACGAATCGTATCGACACAGCAAAAAAGCATGGGAGATATGAGTACGAGACAAAACCTTTGTCTGACTACAATTTAAGCAGCGAAGATTCTCTGTATATTATCAGTCTGAAAGATAAAAATGATGATCAAGGAGGTGAAGAATTACAGATACAATAAGCACTAAAACGAAGAAATGACCCGCGCTAACGAGTCATTTCGGGAACATAAAATTGCCGGAAAGCAAAATTAACGTTCTTTTTATATTATCGCAGAGTTTAATAATATTGTCAATAATTAACAGGAGACAAATACAGTGGCAGATTTTACAGTTAAAGAAGTAGTAGATGGTGACACATTTAGTGTTGCTGGCGGATGGAAATGGGATAGTAAGCTTGGAGACTATGTTCGCCCACTAGGCTATAACACACCAGAACAAGGAAAACCAGGATATCAAGAGGCAAAGAATAAACTAAAAAATTTAATTGAAGGTAAGCAGGTTACGATACCTAAAGCGACCAGTATAGATGATTATGGAAGGTTACTCGCAGACGTACATTTCAATGGTAGAAACTTAGCTGACTACTTTGTAGAGTATAAGGTTTAGTAGGATATTCTATCTTAAGCGCTCCGCTGCAAAATGGAGGAGCCCAGCGACTCAGGTCAGCATGGAAGAGCTCCTCGATTTGGCTACGGGGCGCTTTTAAGTTACAAGTTTACCGTTCTTGGTTTTGCACCATCAGCGGGGCCTATTAATCCCTCAAGCTCCATGCGTTCTAGTATTTCTGCTGATTTTTCATAGCTAATCTTCAAATCACGTTGTAATAGTGCAGCAGAAACTTCTTTTTTAAACCCCACCAGTTCCTTGGCTCGTCTATATGTTTCATCGGGTGTACACTTTGACTCATCATGTCCACAGTTCTTGCAAATGTTGCTGTCACTCATACAACCTCCAGTAGTTTTTTATAAATCTCTACCATAGCTAACGTGTCTAATTTGCAGTATTCAATAAGGTCGGCAAGTATTTGGTCTTTTTGATCAGCTCTCTTTTCATCTAAGATCGCTTCCATCCATAGGCGCTGTGCTGAACCGCCTTCTTGAATACCAAGCTCTTTGTAAGAAAGCTCAGGACACAAGACTGGTAGAACTTGTTTAATACTTGCGCTTCCTTCAAATCGGGGATCATCGTACCATCTCTTTTTAAATGGAATAATAAGGTCAACAACACGACCATTTAACGATTCCATAGCTTCTTTGTATTCGGGGATCATGTCACCCATCTCGGTATTTCGACTCTTTTCAAAGTTTTCGTACCATACCAGTACCGTGCCTTCGGTACCAATATCTTTACATAACTGCTCTACAAGTGGACGAGACGGGTCAGAATTTTCGCGGTGCAAATATTCTTTATATTCAACTTCTGTTCCAGGTTTGCGGATTATATGCAAAGAGTACTGAAACGGAACTTGTTGGTAGGGCCTGTGGCCATCAAAGTAAGGGATGAGCCCAGACATTGTTTCATAGTCGAGAAAATATAGGGGGTACTGCAAGCTATCTAAAAACTTCTTTATTTCTTCGTAATTAATCGTAGGTTTTACATCTGTTGGATACTCTTTAGGTTCTTGCGGAACGATATTTGCGTATATTTGTAGCCAATCGTATTTTGAGCCTAGCTTTGCAAGTTCTGGAGATGGATCTGGCATGGTTTTATGACTCGATACGGAAAGTGCCATTGGCATATACTTGGCAGTTAGCTCTCCCTTAGACCGGACCTTATCAGTTATATCTTCAATCTTAGTTATTTCTTCAGCCTTAACAGGGCCATTTCTCACATATTTGTTATTTACATGAATAACACTAATTGACTTAACAGAATAGCCACATCCCTCAAGCACAGCTACCTGAAATGCAAGATCAAATTCGTGCTCGACTTTTGCACTAGTACTGGCTTTGATTTCATATAAGTCCAGCTCTTTTTCATCACTAAAACTAACTATGTCGCAGATGCATGTGAATTGTCCCCACTCGAATCTTGGCTGAAACAGAACTTGCGCACCATTTGCTATAGCATCTTGTGTCCTTTGGGGCATTGTCCAGTAGTTAGCTTCAGAGTCATCAAATGAAAATCCAATAGTAGTGCCCTCGGGGAAAAGAGATTCGGCGTATGGTTCAAAGAGGTGACCAGCATCAAATAAGGCTTGAGTATTGTCGTCTACTGATGGAATCTTGGATGGGTCATTTTTCTTCACCCAAAGCCATGCAGGATGTTTCAAGAAAAGCATGTAATCAGATTTTGAAAGTATCATATCAGGTCTTTGATTGACGGCTCCATTCGTTGCCATATCGTCGAGCCTGCTCAAGCACTAGGTCTGTGGCTAGCGCTTGTTGGTCGGGCGGATATCCATATTTAGCTAATGTTTTCTTTACATTGATTCTTAACTTTGCCTGAACACTTTTACGCACAAACCAGTCGATCGAAGCATCTCTTCTGATTTGTTCAACGAGTATTTTTGCAATCTCTCTCAGCTGTTTGTCATCCATTACTTCGCGCGCACTACCGTTTTCTACTAGTGCGTCATAAAACACAATTTCATCCTCAGACAAACCTTCTACTTTACCTTCACTTACTGCCTCTCGAATATCTTTGCCAACTGCTATCAATTCTTCAATCACTTGGGCTGCCTCAACAGTACCATTTCTATATCTGTTAAGTGCTTTTTTTAGCATTTCTGAAAACTTAGCGTCTTTAACAGCATTACGACTAAATTTTGCTTTGACTTCATCGTTGAGCAGTCTTTGAAGTGCTTCAACTGCTAAGTTTTTGCGCTCCATGTTTCTGATTTCTGCAAAAAACTCATCACTCAAAATTGAAATTTCTGGTTTCTCTAACCCTGCGGCCTCAAACACATCAACGACACCAACAGGAGCGATGGCTTTATCTACTATCTGCTTTAATGCTGACCTGTATTCTTGATCAGAAATTGTGGTACTACGAGCGGATACTTTTTCTATGCGAGCTTTTATCGCCTGGAAGAATGCAACTTCTTCACGAATAGCCACGGCGTCAGGTTGTGGCATAGAAATAGCAAAGGCTTTACTAAGCTCCAGCACGGTTTGTTTGATTCGCTTTTCACCATTTTCTAAGCCTAATATATAGTCCTCAGCATCAAGAATTATTTGTAGTTGGTCGTTTGTTGTAGCACTGAAGTAGCGTATGTAATCAAACTTCCCAAATAAATCTCGTACCACCTCGTAACGCATCTTCATTTGAGCAACTGCTTCTGCTATATCGAGCTGTGGAGATCCCTCTCCACCACCACGGGTATAGTCTGCCATTGCGTCACGAAGTGCTCCAGCAACGCCAAGATAGTCAACAACTAGGCCGCCTTCTTTCCCAGGCCATACACGGTTGACGCGAGCGATAGCTTGCATAAGGTTGTGACCTTTAAGGGGCTTGTCTAAGTACATAGTGTGCATGCTTGGTACGTCGAAGCCAGTGAGCCACATGTCGCAGACAATTACCATTTCAAGCGGATCATCTGGATTTTTAATACGCTTTTCTATCGCCTTGATTCGTTTTTTATTACGAATATGGGGCTGTAAGTGTTCGGGGTCACTCGCAGAACCTGTAATTATAACCTTTATAACGCCCTTGTCGTCATCTTCGCTGTGCCAGTCTGATCGGTAGGCAGTAATTTTTTCATATAATTCAGCTGCAATGTTGCGGCTCATTGTAACAATCATGCCCTTACCATCAATAGCTTCTTGACGTGCTTCAAAGTGTTCAATGATATCAAGTGCTATAGTATTTAATCTTTCGGCATTTCCAACGATGGCTTCTTTTTGTGCATACTCAGCCTTAAGCTTATCTTGCCTGGTAATTTCTTCACCTTCAAGTAACTCATCAACCTCTTTATCGAGCCATTCTTTGGTTTCTTCATCCATGCCAAGGTCTACTAGGCGGCTTTCATAAAAGATCTGTACTGTCGCGCCGTCAATTACTGCTTGTTTGACGTCATAAATATCTACATATTCACCAAATACGGCTGGGGTAGATTTGTCCTCTGACTCAATAGGAGTACCAGTAAATCCGATATAGCTCGCCATAGGTAGAGCATCACGCATATATTTTGCGTAACCGTATACTAAATGAGAGTCACTATCACGGATACGAGCCTTTAGTCCATATTGGCTACGGTGGGCTTCGTCAGCCATGACGATTACATTTCGCCTATCTGTTAGTACTGGTAGGGTATCTTCCTCGTCTTCAGGGGAGAACTTTTGAATCGTAGTAAAGATTATCCCACCTGCATTTCTTTCAAGCAATTTACGTAGATCACCGCGATTTTCGGCTTGTTTAGGATCTTCGCCTAGTAAATCACGACAAGCACTAAAGGTGCCAAACAACTGGCCGTCGAGGTCATTTCGATCGGTCACTACTACTATAGTTGGGTTTCGTAATTCGCGACTACGAGTCATTTTTCCGGTGTAAAACACCATGCTCAAAGACTTGCCCGAACCTTGGGTGTGCCAAACCACTCCTGCACGCTGGTCACCACCATCACTACTTGCTCTCAGTGTACTACTCAGAGCTTTATTAACTACCCAATATTGGTGATAAGCAGCTACTTTTTTAACTACTTTTGCTTCGTCTTTATCATCCCGCTCAAACACAATAAAGTTCTGAATTATGTCTAAGAGTCTTTCATGATTACATACACCGCGAACGAGTACATCAAGCATTGGTACGCGCCCAGCCTCTTTCTCGCCATCAATAGTCTTCCAGGGCATCATACGTTCAAGCGAGCTGGTGACTGTTCCCATTTCAGACTCCAAACCATCGCTAATAATGCACAGTTCGTTAAACCTAAAGAAGTCACTAATTTCACTCTTATATGTTTGGATTTGCCTAAATGCAGACTGTAGATCTGCTTTGCTATCCGCTGCATTTTTAAGCTCCATCAGCACTAACGGGAGACCATTAACAAACAGTACAACGTCAGGACGGCGGTTGTAGTCTCCTTGTAAAATTGTAAGCTGGTTAACGGCTACGAACTCATTTGCAGTCGGATTTTCAAAATCGATTATCTGCACCTGATCGTGTTTTATCTCGCCTGAAGCGTTCCTATACTGAACTGGCACACCATTAACAATTAAATTGTGTAAAGCTTGGTTATTTTCTAGTAAAGTGGGCTCATCTATGCGTACAATCTTTTTGAATGCTTCATCAAGTGCGGGTTGCGGGATAACGGGATTAAGTTTAACCAAGGCTGCTTTCAGTCGTTCATTTAACACCGTGTCACGATAATCACGCTCGCCGCTGCCATCAGGGCCAATATCTGGGCCATGCAAAATCTGCCAGTTCATACCACTCAGGGTCTCTAGTATTGATTGTTCAATTTGATCTTCGTTCATGATTCTTCTTTCATGAATTTTATAATATTCTCTGCTCTGTCACCTAAATCATCATATGTAAGAATGTCAATATTTGCGAATTGTCTATTTAAGAGGTGGAGATACTTTTTACTATCTTTGCCGATATTGGGGAACAAACTTCTCTTCGATATTACAATTATTGCAGTAGGATAGTTGAATCTTTGTATAGACGGTTGGTTCTCTTCGATTTTGCCAAAGTTCTCTTCGAACTCATCCATATACGATATAGCTTGATGGAGTGCTCGACCAAAATCGCCAGAATACTTATAGTCTATCCTCGGATCGAACGCACCTTTTCTATCCGATATTTTCACCTCATCAATTAATTTGGCATTAGGCCCCTTAAGCTCTGCGATGTCATAAACTTGATTGAATCCTTCTAAGAGGAAGTCGTATTCAGAACCAAGACCACTACTAAATTTAGGCTTCGAACGTAGGTGGCTCTGTATGTAATCTAAGCCAAAAAACCATATACGTGTCGACATAAAATTCTGCATATCTGTCTCTAAAGTCTCAGGTGACGCTACCAGCTTCTTAAACTCCATAAGATCATCTTCGTATTGACGTATTTGTTCTTTCGATTTTCTTTGTTGTTTTAGAGTCTTAAGTATCTCTTTTTCTACTACAGCTTTCTCACCCGATAAAGCGTCTGCAACGAAAGCCTGAACTTTTTCAATTGTTATACTGAGTTTATTGTCTACAGCTATTGCTTGATATTGTTTGTTATCATCAATCTTAACTCCGGCTAACGAGGCTTGCTCTCTTAAGAAAGTCATGAGTTGATCTACAGCCTCTTTATTATCAATTGTTTGAAAGTCTTCTCTTTTCCAAGGAGTATCTTTATTGGGTCGCGTAAATTTTGCAATGTCTAGCTTGAAGTGATGCGAAGTGCCATCTTTCTGGTCTGGAATGTGTAACGCTGATACAAAAATTTTGGCTCTTGGACCGTCATGGATTGCTTTAAGCCCAGAGTTAGCAAAGCCATTTCTAACCGCAGTAGCAGTAAACTGACTACAAATATCTACACTGTCTAGACCCGAATTTAATTGATTGGGGATCTGCTTTATAGGCTCGTATTTAGGTGCGACCCAACCTTGGCTTAAACTCATATACTAATCTTTCCATTGATCAGTCGAGGTAATAATGAGTCTCGAAGAGTGGTCAACGTTTCGATCTCAACTTTATTTTCATGTATTTTTTTAAACAATGGTTTTACTTGAAGCCCAAATGTCTCAATTTCTTTTTGTGGAGCATTGGGAATCTCCAGTAGCTCTATATGCTTAGGGTATATATGTGGCTGGCCAGACCCAGTTTGCATACCATAAATCACGGTTTGATTTGCCTTCATAAAAAGGTAATAAAAATAGACATCATTTGTAATTGTTGTGTCGATATAGCATGAATCTGCGGACCAAACTGGCTCTTCCCATAAAGCAACAAACCCAGCATTTGCTCCTGAAGCACTTACTGTAATAACAGGAGAGCTCGTATTCGATTCATTATGGTAGCCCGCAGGTTGTAGTCCGCCACTTACTACCGGCACTTTGCCTGCAATCATATCCCGACTTTGTAAGCTTTTCCCGCGACGCGGATTAATTTTCTTACCAATTTGAATCTTCCCCCAATTTTGGGCTTCTATGTTGAGATTGAAGTATTTCATGAAGAGAGCTTGCCCCATTTGTTCAAGTGTGTCATTCATCTTCTGATTCAACTCAATCTTCTCGTCTATAGCGTCCACAAAGTCGGCAATTCTTACCTGTTCCGGATATTCCGGCAGAATTACTTTTAAATTTTTTATTGTGTCGAAAGTTATCTGAGGAAAAGTACCAGACCTTGATTCTGCTATTACCTGAAGCTGTGCTAACTGTTGGGGTGCAGTAATCCAATAGTACGCATATCTTGGATAAGCGATATTATTACAACGTAATACCATCAATTTTGTTGATACAACGTGATTTTCAGTGTCTGAAAAGTCTACATAAGCGAATCTTTTATTTGCGGGACGAATTTCACTGAAAAGAATATCATCTTTCTTAATTTTCTTCTTTGCTTGTCCCGGCAAGCTCGTTGGATCAGAGAGATTATTGTGGTTAAATTTTCCATTATCGATATCTGAAGTATTTAAGAAAACCACCTTATGTTTTGTGAATCTCATGGTTTCTGAAACGGGGTATAAAAGATCTTTAAGCAAGACGGTTCGTGTCATCTATTTTTCGCTTCCTGATATTAGGTCATATGCTAAGCTTGCCAATGATATATAGTGTAGCGCCAAATTTTTATCCAACGTAGTAGCCAATGTATGGGATTTTTCATTCCTTAAGAACTGAATTGACAGATTCAAATAGCCAACACCCCTATAAAAGTCTTCTTCGGGTGAGTCTTCTTCGGCAACTTCTCCAAATATTTTTTTGTGATATTTTCTATTTTCAGCGTTCATATTGAATATATCAGTCGCTTTTTCCTTGCTGGTTATTTCGCGAAGTTTTTCTCTAACAACTTTGTACGACTCTTCAACAGCATGGAAATAGTCATCATTCTCTAGATACTTTTGAATATGAGTAAACACTGCGTCATTCAACTGAACGGATACAACATTGCTAGTAATAGACGCTTTGGATATATCATAATCTGAATACTCAGAGCTATTTCTATGTGGTCGCTGATTAGATACTACTCCTGACTCCAAATCATCCTTGAGCGCAATCATAACGCCTCTTCCTGCTTCGACGCTGCTCGTATATTCACCTTGCTTCGTTTCCTTTATGAAACTAGCTAGGTAACTGCTATTGCCCGATAGTGCTCTGATTATATTTTCCGAACTAACAGCCCATTTTTGAAATGCACCACTGTCTAGTGTCGGGAATCCGATTACACCTGGAGGATTAGGAGTATGTGTTTTTAAGACATCTTGAGCTTGGTTTATCAGTGCTTCGAGCCGTTCCTTCATTTTGCTATCGATATCGCTCGGAGGTAAAGAAGATGGTTGATTAGCTGAAAGTAGACCCTTGCCGGATAGGAATGTCTTTCCGAGTTGCGTTATTTGATAGGCTTTGTAATCTAACTCATTACCCGTAACCGCTTTGAACTTATCATTAATTTTTCTAATATATTTTTTTGGCAACAAAAAGCCATCTATAATTTGCTTAGTTGCGTGCTTATCGCCCATTTCTTCAATTACATCATCGAGTTTTGCAAAAAGTCCGGTCTTTTCAGAACCTAGCTTTCCTTCCGAAATAATTCGGAGGATTGTAATGGTGCGTTCATCGTTCTGTAAGCTCATGGCCGATTTTCTTTAGATTTTCTTTGATCTTTGCTTCTAATTCGTGGCTTTTGGTAAATTGTTCGTTGAGTTCTGCGGTCAAACGTTGCATCTTTTCTTCAAAGACTTCGTCATCCTCTTCTACTTCTTCGCTACCAACATAACGACCAGGAGTTAGTACGTAGTCGTGTTCTTTGATTTCGTCATGTGTGGCGACTTTGCAGAAGCCAGCTACATCTTCGTACTTGCCGTTTTGAGTTTTAAAGTTGTGGTAGGTTTCGGTAACCGTGGCAATATCCTCAGCAGAGAGTTCACGATTCTTCCTAGTTATCATTTTTCCTAGGTTTCGGCCATCAATAAATAATACTTTTCCATGGCGATTGGTGCGCTCACGTGACACAAACCACAAACAACAAGGAATAGCCACGTTGAAGAATAGTTGGCTAGGAAGCGTAACGATACAGTCAACTTGGTCTTGTAGAACAAGTTGCTTGCGGATTTCGCCTTCACCACTGCTTTGACTGCTCATGCTCCCGTTAGCCAAAACAAACCCTGCAGTACCTCGGGGGCTGAGGTGGTGGATCATGTGTTGTATCCATGCGTAGTTGGCGTTGCCTTTCGGCGGTACACCGAACTTCCAGCGAATGTCGCCTAATAAGTGTTCTTGGCCCCAGTCACTAATGTTAAAAGGAGGGTTTGCAATAATATAATCCGCTTTTAAATCTGGGTGCTGGTCACTAATGAGAGTGTCGCCACGTTTGATATCGGCGTCAATCCCACGGATGGCCATGTTCATTTTAGCGAGTCGCCAGGTAGTCTCATTGAGTTCCTGACCGTAAACTGCAATGTCATCAATGCGGCCAGCATGCTCTTCTACAAACTTTTCACTCCAAACAAACATACCACCACTACCACAACATGGGTCGTACACACGGCCTTTATATGGCTCGAGCATATCAACCAATAATTTCACGATTGAACGAGGGGTGTAGAACTCGCCTCCATGCTTACCCTCGCTGTCGGCAAACATTCCCATAAAGTATTCATAAACTTGCCCGAGCAGATCTTTGGCTTCTGTGGCATCAAATTTGATGTTTGTGAATAGGTCGATTAGCTCACCAAGACGTCGCTTGTCGAGTGCTTCGCGAGCGTAGTTTTTTGGTAAAACTCCTTTAAGCGTTGGATTGTCTTTTTCTACAGCCTCCATAGCCTCATCGATTAATACGCCAATATTTGGCTGTTTGGCGTTATCGATTAAGTGAGACCAGCGGGCTTGTTGGGGTATCCAAAAGACGTTGTCGGCAACGTAGAAGTCACGGTCCTCGGGGTCAAAGTTTTCAGACTCTGCTTTTTTGTACTGTTCTTCAAATGCGTCAGAAACATATTTTAGAAATATAAGTCCTAAAACAACATATTTATAATCCGATGAACTAATGTTACCGCGTAGCTTATCGGCTGCTGCCCAAAGATTTTTCTCTAACTCTTGTATTTTCATATTGATTCGACATTCATATTTGGAATTACCATATTACACAACATTATAACTCAAAAACAGATATAAATCATCGGTAAATAATTGAAAATCAATTGATAAACACTTGAAAAACAATTGAATATAATAATTACTTGTAATTAGCAAACATAAGTACTAAACTGGTAATTGAACAGCGAACGCCTTTTCGATAAAAGGCACATGCTGTTTTTTTATTTGAAAAAACAGCTACCAACAACTAATTAACAAGGAGGGTGTTATGAATGACACGCTACATATTCAATATATTAAGACGAAGGATTTACTCCCTGCAAAGTACAATCCACGAAAATGGTCAGAGCCAGCAATAGCGCAGCTTACTGAAAGCATTAAACGCTATGGCTTGGTCGACCCGATACTAGCAAATGGCAATAAGGGTAGATACAACGTCGTAATTGGTGGTCATTTCCGTCTAAAAGTTGCAAAAGACCTTGGCATAAAAGAAGTGCCTGTTGTCTACATAGATATTGCAGACGAAGCCAAAGAAAAAGAATTAAACATTCGCCTTAATAAAAACTTAGGTGATTGGGACTATGAGATGTTGGCTGAATTTGATGAGTCATTGCTTGCCGACATTGGCTTCGATAGCACGGAGCTTGACGATATATTTGATCTAAGCGAAGACGAGCCTGAAACATTTGATCTACAAAAAGAACTTGAAAAGTTAGATATCAAAAGCGTTGAGGTTCAAAAAGGTGATATCTATCAACTGGGCAATTCGCGGCTTATGTGTGGTGACTCAACAGTTGAGGCGGATTTCGATAAGCTCATGGGCGACCAGCAAGCAGATATGTGCATGACCGACCCACCATACATTTTGGACTACCTACATGCAAAGCGTGGAGGTAAACCAGTTACTGGTTTTGGAGCAAAGAGAAACCGTAGATACCTCGAAACTGAGTCATTACCCGACAACTTTACAGAACTATGGATGGCGAATGTAGCCAAGCATAGCAAGACAGATAACTCGATTATTGTGTACGAGAATTGGAAAAATTTACGAACGATTTGGTCAGGTCTGGAGGATAACGGCTGGAAAGTAAAAAATATGATTGTGTGGCACTTATCGAACCGTCACCAAGGCTTTGCATCTAAATATAAGTTCTTTAGTAAGCACGATATTGCAATGGTTGGTGCAAGCGGAGTTGTTGAATACAACCATGAGGAGGAGCCTGATGGGTTACAAGAGGAGTACGAAACAGCGTTGTATGCAATTAGTGGTAAACCACAGTGGGAGGGCTATGAAGGTGGCAAAAAGTACCAACCAACAGACTTTATAGACTACATAGCAAGTGACGAAAAAAGTTCTGGTCAGGGTGTCATATTTGGTACTAAGCCAATAGAAATATTAATCCCGTATATTAAGGTGCTAACAAAGCGTGGCGACCTAGTAGTAGAGCCGTTTTGCGGATCGGGTTCCACTTTGATTGCGTCAACAAAGTTAAAGCGCAGATGTTACATTATGGAAAAGTCGCCAGTATACGCTGAGGTTGCCCTAAAACGCTGGGAAAATCTCACTGGACAAAAGCGGGCTAAGCTATGAGCAGGAACCAAGATGCTGATAAAAAACGGCTTCTGTTGCAGTTAACAAAGACTCCTATTGTGGAGGCAGCCTGTAAGCAAATCGGGCTGCCAAGATCCACATACTATCGCTGGCGTAAAGAAGACGAAGCATTCCTTAGTAAGTGCGATGAGACCATTGAGCTAAGCATTGGACGTATCAACGACCTAGCAGAGTCACAGCTGATAAACGCCATTAAACAACAACATATGGGTGCGATTACTTTTTGGTTAAAACATCACCACAGAAGCTATAGAAACAGACTCGAAATTGACGCGACTATTTCAGCTGTACAACAAGAACTGTCACCAGAGCAAGCAGAGCTCGTCGCGCGAGCCTTAAAACTTGCGGGGCTAAAAGAACATGACCGACAATGACATCCAGGCCCAACTTTTTCGAGATCGTGATGTGCGGGCGCAGATCACAAGTAATAGCCATCAGTGGTTTTTCTCTACGTATTTTGCAAGTTACATCATGCATGAAACATCGGATATTCACCGACAACTATTTGCAATAACCGAAGATGACTCATTGCCATTAGCCGTTGTAGTGGCTTTTCGTGGCTCCGCGAAATCCACGATTATGACTATGAGCTACCCTATCTGGGCAATAGTTGGTAAACAACAAAAAAAGTTTGTACTGATCGCAAGCCAAACGCAATATCAGGCTCGTGTTCACCTTACTAATATTAAACGCGAACTTGAAAGTAATGAGCTACTGGCCAATGACCTTGGACCTTTTGTAGAGCAGCGTGAAGAATGGGGCTCAACCTCACTCTATATACCAAAGTACAATGCACGCATTACTGCTATATCAACTGAGCAAAGTGTTCGCGGGATACGTCATGGTGCCCACAGGCCAGATTTAATCATTGCCGATGATGTTGAGGATATGGGCTCAGTAAAAACGCGTGAGGGCCGCAATAAAACATTTGATTGGTTCACGGGTGAAATAATCCCTGCTGGTGACACGAATACGAAACTTATAGCTATAGGTAACCTGCTAAATGAAGACTCATTACTAATGCGATTGAAAGAACGCATCGACAACAATGATATAGATGGTGTTTTTCATGAGTTCCCAATAATGAGTGGTGACAAAAGCTTGTGGCCGGGAAAATATCCTACTAAAGCATCACTTCAAACATTGATGCGTACGGTTGGTAATAAAATTGCGTGGGAACGCGAGTACATGCTTCGCATCATTCCTGATGAAGACCAGGTAATTTATCCTGAGTGGATACAGCTATATAGTGTGCAGCCCGACAAAACTAAAACAAACGAATATATCAATTCGTTTATATCAGTAGATTTAGCGATATCACAAAAATCTACCGCCGATTACACGGCAATTACAATTATTCATTTATACGGCTACAAACCTGAAGATCGCAAATACTATATCGATAGTAGAATCGTCAACAAACGTATTACTCATTTAGAGACACTCGACACCATTGAACAGCAATATTGGGCTCTAAATAACGAAGAACTAACAAATGCCCGGGTACTTGTCGAGCAGGTTGCCTATCAACAATCAGTTGTAGAGCAATTAGCTGATCGGGGCATAAAAGCAAAAGGCGTAAAAATACACACCGACAAACGTGCTCGCTTGCAGCTCGTGAGCCCATTATTTCAACAAAGTGCCGTGTTTATACCTAATACATCACAAGGTAAAATGTTAGCGCAACAACTTACGGGGTTTGGCGTTGAAAAGTATGACGACCTAGCTGACTCAATTTCAATGGGTCTTGGTTATATTCAGACTAGTGTAAAGTGGAAGCCCGAAGCAGCATTAAGTTTTATCGGCCCAGGTTCTGATGGTACTAGATTTATAAGTTATGGGATTAAGTATGTCGATGATTAATCTACTAGATATTACTCATGCTTTGAGGCATTACTTGAAAGCAGTAGAATAGGAGTAATGGAATTGTCTAGGCTAACAAAATTACCACTAAGAACAATATGGAAGCATGAAGCGCTCGACTTCACGCAGTGGTTGGCTTTGCCAGAAAACCTAGAATTACTGGCCGAGACCATTGGCGTAGATTTAATGAACGCACAAACAGAAGTCGGTGTTGGCCAGTTCAACGTAGATATTCTTGCAGAAGATGAAAATGGTCATAAGGTAGTAATTGAAAATCAGCTAGAGAATACCGACCACGACCATCTCGGCAAGCTAATCACCTACGCCTCAGGTCTTCAGGCTGAAGTATGCGTCTGGGTTGTAGCTCGAGCTCGACAAGAACACGAACAAGCTATCAATTGGTTAAACGAAAACACTACTGAAGGCGCAAACTTTTTCTTAATTGAGGTTGAAGCATGGAAGATTGGTGACTCGTTGCCAGCACCTAGATTTAACATCGTAGCTAAACCAAATGACTGGGCTAAAACTATCAAACAGCAAAGTGCTGGTGGAAATAAGGTCACAGATCTCAAGCTACAACAGCAAGCGTTTTGGGAAAAGCTCCGTGAGTACGGTGAGCAGAACGGTAAACTAGTACGCAATTGGCGTAAAGCACTCCCACAGCATTGGTATAACATAGGCATTGGTTCAACTCGCGCTAAGTTGGCCGCAAAAGTTAACACTCAAGAATCCTATGTTGGTCTTGAATTGTACATATACCAAGACACAGAACTATTTTATGAACTTCAAGCAAAGAAATCAGAAATTGAGAGCAAACTCGGTTACGAATTAGACTGGCAAGAATTACCAGAACGTAAAGCTAGTCGCGTGATCGTTACTAAAGCTGGTAACTTCCAAGATGAATCAGAACAAGATGAACTAATTGCATGGCTTGTTGCAAAAGCCGACGAATTCACAAAAGTCTTTAAAAAACTTCTCTAAGCACAATTTAACAGCTAGGCTTTATACCTCCGTTGGCGGTATAATAGTTATTGTCTAGGATCTAAATAAGTATTAACCCGTAGAGGACTCTACGTACGTTCATGCCAAGAAAGTGGCAGCTACGTACAAAAGAGTAGGCATGAATAATGCTTATTTGGGTCCTAGACAGTCCAGCGTGGCTGTCACTTTTTTTTATGACAGTCTCTGGGGAAAGGCTGTCAGACCAAAAGTGCGTATTATTTCATGGAACTGCAACATGGCGTTCCGAAACAAAAGCGATGCAATCCTCAAGCACAAGCCTGATTTATTGATTCTTCAAGAATGCTCCAAAGCCGACATAGAAAATTCATCAGCATTATTCAAACACTGGGTTGGCAA